>JBOGDU010000203.1:0-7521 GCA_050743145.1 Jiangellaceae bacterium
GTTCACCAGGCTCCGGAGCCTGGTGAACCGTCCGCCAGGGTGGTGAACGTGATCAACAGCCGGGGTCAGACGACGGCGAGCGGGAGCAGTTTCCGGCCGGTGGGGCCGACCTGGATCTCCGTGCCCATCTGCGGGCAGACACCACAGTCGAAGCACGGCGTCCAACGGCAGTCCTCGACCTCGACGCCGTCGACCGCGTCCTGCCAGTCCGCCCACAGCCAGTCGCGGTCGAGGCCGGAGTCCAGGTGGTCCCAGGGCAGCACCTCGGGGTAGTCACGCTCGCGGGTCGTGTACCAGTCCAGGTCGACCGGCTCACCGGCCAGTGCGGTCGAGGCCGCGTCGACCCAGCGGTCGTAGGAGAAGTGCTCGCTCCAGCCGTCGAAGCGACCACCTCTGTCCCAGACCTCGCGGATGACCCGGCCCACGCGACGGTCGCCCCGCGAGAGCAGCCCCTCGATCACGCTGGGCTTGCCGTCGTGGTAGCGGAAGCCGATGGCCCTGGCGTACGCACGGTCGGACCGGACGGCTTGCCGCAGCTTGGCCAACCGGGTGTCGACGGTCTCGTGGTCGCACTGCGCCGCCCACTGGAACGGCGTGTGCGGTTTGGGCACGAAGCCCCCGATCGACACCGTGCAGCGGATGTCGCTCCGTCCGGAGACCTCGCGGCCCGTGGCGATGACCTTCTTGGCCAGGTCGGCGATGGCGAGCACGTCGTCGTCGGTCTCCGTAGGCAGCCCGCACATGAAGTAGAGCTTCACGTGCCGCCAGCCGTGCCCGTACGCGGTCGACACCGTGCGGACCAGATCGTCCTCGGTGACCATTTTGTTGATCACTTTTCGCATCCGCTCGGAGCCGCCCTCCGGAGCGAAGGTCAGACCCGTCCGGCGCCCGTTGCGGGACAGTTCGTTCGCGAGTGTGACGTTGAACGCGTCCACCCGCGTGGACGGTAGCGAGAGCGACACGTTCGTGCCCTCGTAGCGGTCGGCCAGTCCGGTCGCGATCGACCCGATCTCGGAGTGGTCGGCGCTGGACAGCGAGAGCAGGCCCACCTCCTCGAAGCCGGATCGCTCCAACCCGGTCTGGACCATGTCGCCGATCGTCGTGACCGAGCGCTCGCGCACCGGCCGGGTGATCATCCCAGCCTGGCAGAAACGGCAGCCTCGGGTGCAGCCCCGGAAGATCTCCACGCTGAACCGCTCGTGCACGGTCTCGGCGAGCGGCACCAGAGGCTTGCGTGGGTACGGCCACGAGTCGAGGTCCATCACCGTGTGCTTGCGCACCTGCCACGGCACGCCGGGGCGGTTCGGCACCACCCGCCGGATGCGGCCATCGGGCAGATACGACACGTCGTAGAACCTCGGGACATACACGCCGCCGCTTGCGGCCAGCCGCAGGAGGAGGCCGTCGCGTCCGCCCGGACGTCCTTCGGCCTTCCACCCGCGGACCACCTCGGTGATCGCCAGGACGACCTCCTCGCCGTCGCCCAGGACGGCGGCATCGAGGAAGTCGGCAACCGGTTCCGGGTTGAACGCCGCGTGTCCGCCGGCGATCACGATCGGGTGCTCGTCGGTGCGCTCCCTCGCGCCGAGCGGGATGCCGGCCAGGTCCAGCGCGGTGAGCATGTTCGTGTAGCCGAGTTCGGTGGCGAACGAGATCCCCAGCAGGTCGAATGCCACCACCGGACGGTGAGCGTCGACGGTGAACTGGCCGATGTCGTGCTCACGCATGAGCGCCTCGAGGTCGGGCCAGACGGCGTAGGTCCGCTCCGCCAGCACGCCCTCGCGCTCGTTGAGCACCTCGTAGAGGATCTGGACTCCCTGATTGGGCAGGCCGACCTCGTACGCGTCCGGGTACATCAGGGCCCACCGGACCGTGGCGTCGTCAACACCCCAGTCCTTGACGGTCGCGTTCAGCTCGCCGCCGACGTACTGGATCGGTTTCTGCACCCGGGGCAGCAACGGCTCCAGCCGCGGGAACAGCGACTCGACCGGCCCAGTGGCGGGCATGATCCTGCCTTCCGGCGACGGGTAGACGTGTCGACCAGGGTAGACCGCAGTTCAGGATGTGGCGTCCGGCTCCCCGAGCAGACGCCTGGCGAGCGCCGCCGCCTCCACCCGGTTCGGTCCTGAGTGGGGCCGACCGGCGCAACCATAGGATCGCCCCGCACAGCCGCCGAGGAGAGGACCGTCATGGGCCAGGGCACAGCCGAGATCGGGGTCATCGGCGGCTCGGGTTTCTATGCTCTGCTCGAGAATGCGGCCGAGGTGGACGTCGACACGCCGTATGGGCCGCCGAGCGACGCCGTCACCGTCGGGACCGTAGCCGGTCGGGCGGTCGCGTTCCTGCCCCGCCACGGGCGTGATCACCGCCTCCCGCCGCACGGCATCCCGTACCGGGCCAACCTGTGGGCGTTGCGATCGCTCGGCGTGCGTCAGGTCGTCGCGCCCTGCGCCGTGGGAAGTCTGCGGCCCGATCTCGGGCCGGGGACCTTCGTCGTCCCTGACCAGCTCGTCGACCGGACCGAGGGCCGCGTGCAGACCTTCTACGACCAGGGCGCGGTGCACGTGCCGTTCGCCGACCCGTACTGCCCGGCCGGACGCAACACCGTCGTCGGGCAGGCGCGCGCGGCCGGGCTCGACCCGGTCGACGGCGGCACCATGGTGGTCGTCGAGGGCCCTCGCTTCTCGACCCGCGCCGAGTCGCGGTGGTACGCCGCGCAGGGGTGGTCCCTGGTCAACATGACCGGGCACCCGGAGGCCGTGCTGGCCCGCGAGCTCGCCCTCTGCTTCACCGCAGTTGCGCTCGTCACCGACCTCGACGCGGGTGTCGAGGCGGGAGACGCGGTGACCCAGGCGGAGGTGTTCCGCGTCTTCGCCGAGAACACCCAGCGCATGCGTGACCTCGTGCTCGAAACGATCGCAGCGCTCGACCTGGACCGGGCCTGCCCGTGTCCACACGCCCTGGACGGCATCCGGTTGCCCATCGCGCTGCCATGACCATTTCATTACGTCGTCACCCCGGTTGCGGACCGCGCCGGCACTCCGTCCGTACCGTGTCGGCCGTGCGCGCGCTCATCACCGGCGGTGCCGGGTTCATCGGTTCTCACGTGGCCGAGGCCTTGTGCACGGCCGGCCACGACGTCGTCGTCATCGACCGCGCCGGTCTGCCCGTCGCCCGGAACGCCACCGTCGTGCGGGGCGACGTTCGCGATGCGGCCACACTCGACCGGGTCCTCCCCGGAGCCGACGTGGTCCTGCACCACGCAGCCAAGGTGGGTCTCGGGGTGGACGCGCAGGACATGCCCGACTACACCGACACGAACGTCACGGGTACGGCGGCGCTGCTCGCCGCGATGCACCGAGCCGACGTGAACCGACTCGTACTGGCCAGCTCGATGGTCGTCTACGGCGAGGGCCGGTACCGCTGCGAGCGCCACGGCCTGGTCCGGCCGGGGCCACGGCGGCCCACGGATCTCGACGACGGACGGTACGACCCACGCTGCCCGCGCTGCGACAAAGCGCTGCGCTGGGTGGCGGTTCCCGAGAGCGCTCCACTGGAACCCTGCAACACCTATGCCGCCACCAAGGTCGCGCAGGAGCACCTGGCTGCTGCCTGGGCTCTCGCGACCGGCGGATCCGTCGTGGCGCTGCGCTACCACAACGTGTACGGGCCGCGGATGCCGCGGGACACGCCGTATGCGGGCGTGGCGGCGATCTTCTGCTCCGCGCTTGCGCGCGGTGAAGCGCCGACCGTGTACGAGGACGGCGCCCAGTTGCGCGACTTCGTGCACGTCCAGGACGTGGCCGCGGCCAACCTGGCGGCCGTCGGGAAGCTCGCCGCACTCCGCGGCGGTGAACTCCACGCGTACAACGTCGCGTCGGGCGAACCTCGGTCGATCGGCGACATGGCCACCGCACTCGCCCGGGAGTTCGGTGGCCCCGCTCCGCGGGTCACCGGCGCATGGCGCCCCGGCGATGCACGGCACGTCGTCGCGTCGCCGGCCGCGGCCCGCGTCGCCCTCGGCTTCACCGCCCAGGTCCCGTTCGCCGCCGGCATGCGCGCCCTGGCCGCCGCCCTCCTCCAGCCGCTCTCCGAATGATCACAGTGAGAGGCTGCGGCTGCGATCGTGGGTGTGGTTGACCCTGTTGATCACTGGCCGGTGGTGCCTTGTTAACGACCTGTCGCCGTGCCTGCGGTGGCACCCATTGTGGTGCGCGACCGGACGGGCGTTCGTGACCTGATAGGAGCTTGGCTACGCCCCGTCACTGTGTTGTCCGTCCGCCCGGCCGGCGCGTGCCCGCCGATCTCTGTTGTGGGAAGGACGGGCATGACCAGCATGACCGATGACCGCGGGGATGTCTTCGCCGGTGTGGATACTCACCGCGACACCCACCATGTGGCGGTGGTCGACTCCCTGGGCCGGCACCTCGATG
The DNA here is from genome assembly GCA_050743145.1 of Jiangellaceae bacterium. Classification (GTDB taxonomy): domain Bacteria; phylum Actinomycetota; class Actinomycetes; order Jiangellales; family Jiangellaceae; genus DASRTE01. The sequence continues at coordinate 4,434 of JBOGDU010000203.1, forward strand.
ACGCCCAGTTCGCCACCACCCCGGCCGGATACGCCGCCGCGCTGGTCTTCGCCGCGGGCTTCGGCCCGTTGGCCGCCGCCGGTGTGGAGGGCACCGGCTGCTACGGCGCGGCGTTCGCGGCCTACCTGAGCGGGCAGGGGGTGGCGGTGGTGGAGGTGAACCGGCCCGACCGGGCGACCCGCCGCCGCAGCGGCAAGTCCGACCCCCTCGACGCCTACGCCGCCGCGTGGGCCGCGGCCAGCGGCCGGGCCAGCGCGATCCCGAAGGCGCACACCGGGATCGTGGAGGCGATCCGGGTGCTGCACCTGACCCGCCGCTCGGCGGTCAAGGCCCGCACCCAGACGATCAACCAGCTGAAGAACCTGCTGGTCACCGCGCCGGCACAACTGCGTGAACAGTTACGCGGGTTGTCCACCACAGCGCTGGTCGACCGCTGCGCCGGGCTGCGCCCCAGCACCGACCTGACCGACCCGCACACCGCCACCAAGCTGGCCCTGCGCCGACTCGCCCGCCGCCACCAGCAGCTTTCAGTCGAGATCACCGACGCCGACACCGACCTCGACACCCTCACCACCACCGTCACACCCCGGCTACGAGCCCAGACCGGGATTGGCGCCGAAGGCGCCGCCAAACTCCTCATCGCCGCCGGTGACAACCCCGACCGGATGCACTCCGAAGCCGCCTACGCCCACCTGTGCGCCGCCGCCCCCATCCCAGCCAGCTCCGGACGCACCGACCGGCACCGCCTCAACCGCGGCGGCAACCGACACGCCAACAGCGCCCTGCACACCGCCGCCCTCACCCGCCTACAACACTGCCCCCGCACCCGCGCCTACGCCGCACGCCGAACCGAACAAGGACTCAGCCCCCGCGACATCCTGCGCTGCCTCAAGCGCTACATCGCCCGCGAACTGTTCCCCCTCCTCAAAGCCGACCTCGCCGCCCTCAACCACCCCCGATTGACAACATAGGAGCGTCGTTAAGAGGGTCTCTCCCCCCGATGCCAGGTCTGCAGACATGGCATCGGACCCAGACACCCTCTTAACGTGATCATTCGGAGAGCGGGAGCGGGAGCGGGGCCGGCGTCAGGAGGTTGCAGCGGGCAGACGCACGGTGAAGCGACAGCCGCCGTCGGTGTTCGCCACCGCGACCTCGCCGTCGTGGACGTCGACCAGGCCACGCACGATGGCGAGCCCGAGACCTCCTCCGCCCGTGGGCGCGACGGCGTCGTTCTCCGGGCTACGTGCGGCCGCACCGCGATACGCGACGTCGAAGACGCGAGGCAGATCGGAGTCCGGGATGCCTCCGCAGCCGTCGGTGACGGCAACCCACCCGGCCCGCGAGTCGCTGCCACCCTCGACCCGGACGACACCGTCCGCCGGGGTGTGCCGGATCGCGTTGAGCAGGAGGTTGGCGAGCACCCGGCCCAGCTCTGGTTCGCTGCCGCGCACCGTTCCGTACCCGGACGGCGCGGCCTCGAGCCGGACCCGCTTCGCGCGCGCCACCGGAGCGGCGGCGGCGACCGCATCGGAGACGACCTCGGCGAGCGGCACGTTCTCCAGGGTGATGCGCACCGCCCCTGCGTTGATCCGGGAGAGCTCGAACAGGTCGTCGACCAGACCAGAGACCCGATCGGTCTCCACCCGCATCCGCCGGTGGTAATGAGACACCGTCGCCGGGTCGTCGACCACGCCGTCCTCGAGCGCTTCCGCCATGGCTCGCAGCCCGGCCAGCGGCGTCCGCAGGTCGTGCGACACCCACGCGACGAGCTGCCGCCTGCTGTCCTCCAGCCGGCGCTCGCGTTCTCGCGCCTCGGCGGCCCATACGCTCGCCCTGGCGAGGCGCCGTCCCGACCAGAGCGCGAGCGCCAGGCTGACCACCCCGGCGACGACGAGGACCACGAGGAGCACCTCCAGGTCGTGCTCGCTGATGAACATCGCCTGCGCGACCGCGACGACACCGGCGACGACAGCCAGGACGGTCGTCGCGAGCAGGACGGCCACGTGTGCGGTGACCGACCTTCCGGTCAGCCGGCCGAGCACGAGCAGCCCCGCAGCGCCGACCAGGCCCGAGCCGGCGAGAGCGAGGAGCAACACCACCACCAGATCAGGCATCGGGGGCCTCCGGTTCGTAGCGGTAGCCGACACCCCAGACGGTGACGATCCGTCGCGGGTGCTGCGGATCGCGCTCGACCTTCTCGCGAAGCCGCCGGACGTGGACCGTCACCGTCGCCTGGTCGCCGAACGTCCAGCCCCACACCTGCAGGAGCAACTCCGCGCGGTTGTACGCGCGGTGGGGATGGCGCAGGAAGTGTGCCAGCAGGTCGAACTCGCGGACGGTCAGTGCGAGCGGCGCGCCCTGCCACTGCGCCGAGCGGGACACCAGGTCCAGCACGAGGTCCCCGTCCGTGAGCGGTCCCGCGGCCGCGACGCCGTCGTCGTTCCGGCCCGCCCGGCGCAGGACCGACTGCACCCGCAGAGCGAGCTCGCGGGGCGAGAACGGTTTGGTCACGTAGTCGTCGGCGCCGGTCTCGAAACCCACGACCCGGTCGGACTCCTCACCGAGGGCGGTGAGCATGACGACGGGCACGTCCGACGATCGCCGCAGTCGCCTGCAGACCTCGAGCCCCGACATGCCGGGAAGCATCAGGTCGAGCACCACCAGGTCCGGTGGACGCTCGGCCGCGAGCGCCAGCGCCGAGAGACCGTCGCCGGCCTTGTCGACGTCGAAGCCGGCGCGTTCGAGGTAGCGCCGCACCACATCGCTCACAGTGGGGTCGTCGTCGACGACGAGCACGCGGCGCGGCGACGCGGCCTCGGGTGCGGTCACCATCTCAGTCTCCACCCGAGCTGGACGATGATGGCGACGGCCACCTGACCCGCCAGCCACCACCGCGCCTGCCGCCGTGGCAATGCGGCCGCGGCCACCAGGGCCCACACTGCGAACGGGAGGTAGATCCGCTCCACCTCGCCCTTGGACAGGTTCGAGGCCAACCCCGCCCCCATCGCGGCGACGGCGGCGACGGGCAGCACGACGGCCGCCCGCAGCGGACCGGCCGGCAGGAGCGCCCGACGCTCGGCGATTGCGG
>JBOGDU010000204.1:0-10572 GCA_050743145.1 Jiangellaceae bacterium
GAGCCGGTCGGCCAGCTCGATCGCCTTGGGGTGCGCGTAGGACCAGATCGGGAAGTACGCGAGCTCTGACGCCTGCTTGTACGCCGCCTCGGCGAGCTCGACCCGACCGTGCCCGACCTGGACGACGAACAGCCCGGCGAGCCCGTCGAGGTAGCGACGGCCGGTCGAGTCCCAGATGTAGGGGCCCTCGCCGCGGACGAGGGTGGGTACGTCGTCCTTCTCGTACGACGACATGCGGGTGAAGTGCATCCACAGGTGGTCGTAGGCCGTGCGTGACAGGGCGTGCGGGTCGAGCCCGCTGCTCATCTCGTTCTCGCTATGTGTCACACGGGCATCTTCGTCGTATCGACCGTACCTGGACAAGCGATTTCGTTGATCTTGGCCGGATGATGTACCGAATCCCTCGCGGGAGGACGGACCCGACGGTTGTTTCCGTACCACATCCTTGTCGACAGGCCAGGTCTCGTGCCAGGATCGGCGGTCTCCAGGATCTCGAGGGATTGCCCCTTCCATCGAGAGGACCACCCATGAGCACGTCTCCACCAGGCATGTGGATCGGACCCGGCGGTCGGCCACGGCCCACCGGGCTCTCCCGTCGTCACGTTCTCCGAGCGCTCGGCTTCGGCGGTCTCTGGGTCGCCGGCGGCGGGCTGATGGCCGCCTGTGGCAGTGAGGGAACTCGCGTCCAGGACGACGACCGTGCCGCCGAGGACCAGTCGGAATCAGACCCACAGGTGATCTGGTCGAACTGGCCGCAGTACATCGACATCAACGAGGACGACGGCTCGTTCCCGACGATCGAGGCCTTCATGTCGGAGACCGGAATCGACGTCGAGTACATCGAGGACATCAACGACAACAACGAGTTCTTCGGCCGGATCCGCCCGCAGCTCTCCGCCGGCCAGCCCATCGACCGCGACCTCATCGTCCTGACCGACTGGATGGCCGGGCGCATCATCGGCCTGGGCTGGGTCCAGGAGCTGACCAAGGAGAACATCCCGAACTCCGGCAACGTCATCCCGGTCCTGCGGGACGCCGCGTTCGACCCGGGGCGGGTGTACTCGCTGCCATGGCAGTCCGGCTTCACGGCGATCGGCGCGAACGTCGACGCACTGGCCGATCTCGGCATCAACGACCCGACCTCGCTGTCGATCGACCAGCTCCTCACCGACAGCCGGCTGGCCGGGCGCATCACCGTGCTGACGGAGATGCAGGACACGGTCGGACTCACTCTGCTCGACATGGGCGTGAGTTCCCTGGAATTCAGCGACAGCGACTTCGACGCGGCCATCACTCGCATCCAGGACGCCAACGAGTCCGGTCAGATCCGTCGGTTCACCGGGAACGACTACACACAGGATCTGCTCAGCGGGAACGTGGCGGCCGCGATCGCGTGGTCGGGCGACATCATCCAGCTCCAGTTCGAGAGCGAGGCGATCCAGTACGTGACGCCGGCGTCGGGACAGATGATCTGGTCGGACAACATGATGATCCCGAACCTGGCCGTACACAAGACGAACGCAGAGCGGCTGATGAACCACTACTACGACCCGGCCGTCGCCGCACAGGTTGCGGCATGGGTGAACTACATCTGCCCGGTGGAGGGTGCCCAGGAGGCCATGGCCGAGGTCGACGAGGAGCTCGTCGACAATCCGCTGATCTTCCCGGACGAGGCGACTCTCGCCAACAGCTTCGACTTCAAGCCGACGGACCAGGAGACGCAGCAGAGGTACGAGGACGCGTTCGCCGCCGTCTACGCCTGAGCCGAAGGCAGCGCAGTCGACATGGCGAACAATCGTGCGGGCGACGCCGGGACGGGGGCAGACCTGCGCCTGTCCGACGTCACGAAGCGGTTCGGCGCGTTCCTCGCGGTCGACACCCTGAACCTCACCGTTCCACAGGGGTCGTTCTTCGCTCTGCTCGGTCCGTCGGGATGCGGTAAGACGACGACGCTACGGATGGTTGCCGGACTGGAGCAGCCGACCAGCGGGACGATCCACCTCGGCGACGAAGACGTCACGCTGCGCAGGCCCCACCAGCGACCGGTCAACACCGTCTTCCAGAGCTATGCACTGTTCCCACATCTCGACATCGGCGAGAACATCGCGTTCGGCCTGCGCCGACGTGGCGTTCCCGGGAAGGAGGTACGGGCGCAGGTCTCCGACATGCTCCGGCTCGTCCAGCTCGACGGCATGGAACGGCGGCGGCCGGCTCAGCTGTCGGGCGGGCAACAGCAGCGGGTGGCGCTCGCTCGTGCCATCGTGAACCGGCCGCGTGTGCTGTTGCTCGACGAGCCACTCGGCGCACTCGACCTCAAGCTGCGCCGGCAGATGCAGCTCGAGCTCAAGCGGATCCAGACCGAGGTCGGCCTCACCTTCGTCCACGTCACACACGACCAGGAAGAGGCCATGGCGCTGGCCGACACCATCGCGGTCATGAACGACGGCAGGATCGAGCAGGTCGGCACACCCGGCGAGCTCTACGACAGTCCGGCCTCGACGTTCGTCGCGAACTTCCTGGGTCAGTCGAACCTCATCCGGGGCACGGTTGCCGGCGACGATGGCGACACGGTGCTGTTCGACGTGCACGGCGTGCGCGTGGCGATGCCGGCCTCGCGTTCACGTGCATTCTCGACCGACGCCTACGTCGGCGTGCGACCGGAGAAGATCAGACTGGTGCCGCTCGAAGCCGCGGCCGGACAGGCCGGCGAGAACGAGTTGACCGGCGTCGTGACCGACGTCTCGTTCGTCGGTGTGAGCACGCAGTACGTCGTGCGTACGCCGTGGGGCCAGGAGCTCGCGGTGTTCGCCCAGAACATCGGAGTCGACGATCGGGCGCGCACCGGCGACGACGTGCGTCTGCGATGGGCCGCGGCGCACACGTTCGCGCTCGACGCACGCGCGCCAATCGACTCCGGCGTCGATCTCGACGAGCCGGCGGCCGCGCCCGTGGACACCCCGTCGTGAGCGTTCTCGCGGTCCCCGGCACGGCGACCCCGCCCCCGGAACCGCCGGTCGGCGACGAGCGTCGGCGCACGCCCGTTCCGTACCTGCTGCTCCTTCCCGGGCTGGCCTGGCTCGCCGTCTTCTTCGTAGTGCCGATGATCGTCCTCGGCTCGCAGTCACTGCAGGAGGGATCCATCGAGGACGGCTTCACACTGACCTGGCACTGGCAGACCTACACCGACGCCCTGTCGCAGTACTGGGAGCAGTTCCTGCGGGCGTTCTGGTACGCGGCGTTGGCGACCGCCTTCGCGCTGCTGATCAGCTATCCGCTCGCGTACACGATCGCGTTCAAGGCGGGTCGCTGGCGCAACCTGTGGCTCGTGCTCGTCATCGCCCCGTTCTTCACCAGCTTCCTGATCCGGACGATCGCCTGGAAGACGATCCTCGCCGACAACGGCGTGGTCGCAGAGGTCATGCGCGGGCTCGGCCTGTTGAGCTGGACCGACGACCGGCTGCTGAGCACTGGACCTGCGGTGGTCGCCGGTCTGACGTACAACTTCCTGCCGTTCATGACGCTGCCCATCTACGCCGCCCTGGAACGCATGGATCGGCGCGTCGTCGAGGCGGCACACGACCTGTATGCGTCACCGTTCACGGCATTCCGGAAGGTCACACTGCCCTTGTCGATGCCGGGCGTCGTCGCGGGAACCCTGCTGACGTTCATCCCGGCGGCCGGTGACTACATCAACCAGCGGCTGCTCGGGTCGTCGCAGAACAACGTGATCGGAAGCGTCATCGACACGGAGTTCATCAGGGTCGGCGACTATCCGACCGCAGCCGCACTGTCCTTCGTGCTCATGATCTCGATCGTTGCGCTGGTCGTGGCGTACGTGCGGCGAGCCGGCACCGAGGAACTGGTCTGAGATGCTCGGCCGCGCACTCCGCTGGGCTCGCGAACACGTCATCGTGTTCGCCGCGGCAGCCGCGATCGCCTACATGTTCCTACCGATCGTCGTCGTGGCCGTGCTGTCGTTCAACCAGCCCAGCAGCAGGTTCAACTACTCGTGGTCGCAGTTCACCTGGGACAACTGGGCGAACCCCTGTGCTGTGCCGGCGGTGTGCGAGTCGGTGTTCACCAGCCTCCAGATCGCGGCTCTGGCGACGATCGTGTCGACCGTTCTCGGCACGCTGATCGCGCTGGCACTGGTGCGGTACCGCTTCCGCGGCCGGAGCTCAACGAACGTGCTGATCTTCATGCCCATGGCGACACCCGAGGTCGTCATGGGCGCATCGCTGCTCGCGCTGTTCGTGAACATGAGCCTGCCGCTCGGCTTCACGACGATCCTGGTGGCACATGTCATGTTCTGTATCAGCTTCGTCGTCGTGACCGTGAAGGCGCGGATCGCGACGCTCGATCCCGCGATCGAGCAAGCTGCGATGGACCTGTACGCGACGCCGGTTCAGACGTTTGCGCGCGTCACGCTGCCGCTGATCATGCCCGGGATCGTGGCGGCGGCGATGCTCGCCTTCGCGCTGTCGTTCGACGACTTCATCATCACCAACTTCGCCGCCGGGACCGGGCAGACGGTGACGTTCCCGATGTACGTCTGGGGCGCCGCCCAGCGCGGCCTGCCACCCCAGGTGAACGTCATCGGGACGCTGATGTTCCTGGTCGCGCTGGTGGTCGTGCTCGCTCCCGCTCTCGTGCGGAAGCGGGGTCCGCTGGCCGGTTCGCTGCCCGTGGCGCGCTGATGGCTGCGCCTGGTGTACCGCGGGCTAACGCGGCCTGGTGCCGGTCGGCTGCCGTTTTGGTCTGCTCGCGGACGGTTGCTGCTGCCTGACGGTGGTCGGTTGCTGATCTTGTGCAGCGGGGAATGTCCAGCGCGCGGTTGGTGCCTCGACCGGTGGGGCCTGTGGGGCCGTCTCGATCGGAGCCTCGTAGTCGTCGACGGGCGACACGGCGATGAAGACGGACGTGACGAGGAGGAACCCGGCCATGCCCAGTGACAGCGGGAAGATGAACTCCATGGCGGTCGCGCCGGACAGTGTCGCGTCGGCCTCGGCGATCCCGGCGCGCAGGGCCGCCATCGCGGTGTAGTGCATCGCGCTCACCGCAACCCCCATGACCAACGCGGCGATCATGGCGCCGGAGAAGCGCTGTACCCGGATCACGATCCACAGTGCGGCCGTGGCAGCGGCGACGGCGATCATCACCGACAGCGCGACGAGCCCGGCGTTGTATCCGAGTGTCCCGTTGACCTGCACGGCGGCCATGCCCGTGTAGTGCATGGTGGCCACACCCAGACCCGCACCGAGACCGCCGAGGACCAGCGATCGTGATGTCGACCTGCCGTAGCCGACGGTGAAGACGCCGAGCCCGACGACAGCGATCGCCACGACCAGGCTGAGGAGGGTCAGCGGGACGTCGTAGCGGACGGCGGAACCGGTGATTCCGAAGCCCAGCATGGCGATGAAGTGCATGGTCCAGATGCCGGAGCCGATCGCAGTGGCACCCATCAGCAGCCAGTTGCGCCGTGTGCTCCCGGTAGCACCAAGCGCTCGCACCGTGCAGCGCAGGCCGATGGCGGCGCCTGTACAGGCCATGAGGTAGGAGACGATGGGGGTCAGCAAGCCGTAGCTGAAGTGTTCCATCTGCCCCATGAGACTCCCTCTCACACTGCGTTATTTGCGGCGGCACACAGACTACGTGCTCGCCAACCGCGTCGGCACCCGGCCGGCATCGCTACGCTTACGAACCGCGTTGGGGCAAGGGTGGGAACACCCGGTAAGGGGAGGGTCCATGGACGTCGTCGAACTGTTCGGACGTGCCTGCGGCGAGTTCGACCGCAGGATGGCCGTGGTCCAGCCGGACCAGTGGGCCCACTTCACGCCCTGCTCCGAATGGGACGTGCGCGCGCTGGTCAACCATGTGACGGTCGAGGACCTGTGGGTGCCGCCACTGCTCGAGGGCGAGACCGTCGAGCAGGTCGGCGACCGCTTCGACGGCGACCAGCTCGGCGACGACCCGCAGGCGACCTGGCGGCGGGCGTTCGCGGCTGCGACGCAGGCAGCGACGTCACTCGAGTCCGTCGACACGGCCGTTCACATATCCCGGGGCGACGTACCGGCACGCGACTACCTGATGGAGGTCGCCGCCGACAACCTCGTGCACAGCTGGGATCTCGCGATCGCCGTCGGAGCGGACACGACCCTGGACCCCGAGTTGGTCGACGTGGTGGCCGAATGGTTCGCCGGTGTGGAGGACGCCTTCCGCGCCGGCGGTGCGATCGCCGAGCGCCCTCCGACGGCCGACGACGCCGACACCCAGACACGACTGCTGGCGATGTACGGCCGGACCGCCTGACCAGAGTCACATTCCCTTCTCGCGGGGTGTCATGTCAGTAGGGACAGGCTGAAGGGGAACGCCATGAGCTCGACGCACCGGATGGCCGCGTTCGTCTGCGGTCGGCGCACCAAGTGGATCGTCGTGGCCTTCTGGCTCGTCGTGCTGGTGGTCACGTACCCGTTGTCGGCGAAGCTCACCGACGCCCAGGAGAACGACGCTGCGACCTGGCTACCCGGTACCGCCGAGTCGACGCGCGTCTTCGAGATCCAGCAGGAGGCGTTCGCCACCGGCGACGAGCTGCCCGCGATCGTCGTCTACGAGCGGCCGGACGGGGTCACCGACGAGGACGTCGACAGTGCCACCGCCCACGCCCAGCGGATCGCTGGGCTCGATTCCGTCGGCGAGGTGATCGGTCCGCTTCCCTCCGAGGACGGCGCGGCGATGCAGATCGTCGCGCCGGTCGACGTCGGCGATGGTGGGTGGTTCGCCCTCGGTGAGATCGTCGCCGAGCTGACCGAGATCACCGGGGACACGCCGGACGGTCTGTCGGCGCACATCACCGGACCGGCCGGCGTTGCCGCCGACTTCGCCGAAGCCTTCGAGGGAATCGACAGCACGCTGCTCTACGCGGCGATGGCGGTCGTCATCGTCATCCTGCTGCTTTCGTACCGCAGTCCCATACTCTGGCTGTTCCCCGTGCTGTCCGCGTTCACAGCGCTGACCGGCGCCCAGGCGGTCGTGTATCTGCTGGCCGAGTACGCAGGAGTCACGGTCAATGCGCAGACGGCGGGGATCCTGCTCGTCCTCGTCTTCGGCGCCAGCACGGATTATGCGCTGTTGATCGTGGCGCGCTACCGCGAGGAACTGCGCCGACACGCCGACCGGCACGAGGCCATGGCCTACGCCCTGCACCGGGCGAGCCCGGCGATCATCGCCAGCGCGTCCACGGTGGCCGTCGGCATGCTGTGCCTGCTCGCCGCACAGATGAACTCCACCCGCGGTATGGGCCCGGTGCTCGCGATCGGCATCGCGGTCGGGTTGATCGTCATGCTCACCCTCCTCCCTGCGCTCCTCGTGGTCGTGGGCCGGTGGGTCTTCTGGCCGGTGCGGCCCAGGTTCGGCTCGGCCGAGCCGACCGAGAGCGGGTTCTGGGCCCGGATCGGGCGCGGCATCGCGCGCCGGCCGCGGACCGTGTGGATCGGCACGTCGCTCGCTCTCGGTGCCCTCGCTCTGGGGCTGCTCAGCCTGAACACCGGCGTGCTCTCGAACCGCGACGCGTTCGTCGACAAGCCGGCATCGATCGCCGGCGAGGAGGCGCTCGCCCGTCACTTCCCGGCGGGAACGGGCACACCGGTCGTCATCATCGCCGACGCTGCGTCGGCGGAGCCAGTGCGGGCCGCGTTCGCCGACACCGCCGGTATCGCGGAGGTGAGCGAGCCGGTCGTCCTGGACGGCTACGTCTACTTCGAAGGAACGCTGGAGGATGCGGCGGACAGCACCGCGGCGCAGGACACGGTCGACCGGGTCCGTGACAGCGTCCACGCGGTGCCCGATGCGGACGCCCTCGTCGGTGGCACGACGGCGATCAACCTCGACGCGCAGCGAGCGGCCGAACGGGACAGCGCCGTCATCATGCCGCTCATCCTCGTAGCCGTGTTCCTGATCCTGGCGGTGCTCCTGCGGGCCATCGTGGCGCCACTGCTGCTGATCGCAACGGTCGTCCTGTCCTTCGCAGCGGCCCTCGGCGTGAGCGCTCTGGTCTTCGAGCACGTCTTCGGCTTCGCCGGCGCCGACACCGCGTTCCCGCTGTTCGTCTTCGTGTTCCTGGTCGCGCTGGGCATCGACTACAACATCTTCCTGATGACGCGCGTCCACGAGGAGGCGAAGCGGTACGGAACCCGGCGCGGCGCGCTGATCGGGCTCGCGGCCACCGGCGGGGTCATCACCTCCGCCGGACTGGTCCTCGCGGGTACGTTCGCCGTGCTGGCGACGCTGCCGGTGGTGGCCTTCGCGCAGATCGGGTTCGCGGTCGCGTTCGGGGTGCTGCTCGACACGCTGATCGTGCGCTCGGTGCTCGTGACCGCCCTCAACCTCGACGTCGGCCGGCACATGTGGTGGCCGAGTTCGCTGGCCGAACGTCGCGACGTCGACGTCGACGAGATCGGCGAGCCGTCGCTGGAGGTGAAGGCCTAGAGCCGGCCGGCCGGCGTGGTGGTCAGGCAGTCGGCCGGCAGTTCGAACCACCGGAGCCGTTCGAAATCGGGCGACACGCGGACGGCGTCGTCGGCGGCGTCGGCCGGCGGGTCTGGCAGTGCCTCGAGGATCTTCCTGGCCTCCTCGAGGTACTCGGCCAGCGGCCGCTGGGTGAATGGGGGGCGAGGATCGGGACGCGCCATGGTGCCGTCGTCGCGGTACACCACGTCGTGCAGGCGTAAGGCGGGCCCGGGCGCGGCGTCGCGGTGGCGCCACAGGCCGGTGACGGGATCGAACGCGTAGTCGGGAAGCAGCCGGTACCCCGACGTCGCGATCAGGTGCACCGCCTCGACCACGTAGCGGAAGACGTCCTCGGCGATGAAGTAGTTGAAGTTGACCCGGCTCCACCCCGGTTTGATGCCCTCGCGGCCGAGCACGACCTCGCGCTCGAACTCGTGTGAGACGTCCAGGTCGATGTCGAGCAACCGGTGGCCGTACGGCCCCGCGCACGAGCAACCGCCGCGCGCCTGGATACCGAACAGGTCGTTGAGCACGGCCACCACGAAGTTGTGGTGCAGACGACGGCCGCCGGGTCGGCGCACCTCGAAGGAGATGATCGCCAGCCGGTCGGCGTCGAGGTTGCCGAGGATCTCGATGTCCGGGTGCGCCGTCCACGACCGGATGGCCCGACGGACGAAGTCGGCTTCGCGGCTGCGGATGACCTCGACCCCGACCGCGTGCTTGAGCTGGAAGACCAGCCCGGCGCGGATCGACTCGACGATCGCCGGCGTGCCGCCCTCCTCGCGGTGCGCCGGGTCGGCCAGGTAGCGGTGCTCGACCGGGTTGACGTAGGTCACCGTGCCGCCGCCGACCACCACCGGTACCGGATTCTCGAACAGCTCGCGCCGCGCAGCGAGGACGCCGGGTGTGCCGGGCCCACCGATGAACTTGTGTGGCGAGAGGAAGACGGCATCGAGATGGCCGAGCGGGTCGTCGGCCGGGTTCATGTCGATCTCGACGTACGGGCCTGCGGCGGCGAAGTCCCAGAACGACAGCGCGCCGTGCTCGTGCAGAAGCCGCGCGACGGCCCGTGTGTCGGTGAGGATCCCGGTGACGTTGGAGGCGGCCGAGAACGATCCGATCCGCAGCGGCCGGGCGGCGTACCGACGGAGCTCGACGCGCAGGGCGGCCAGGTCGACGTGGCCCTCGCTGTCCTGGGGAATGGTGACGACGTCGGCGACCGACTCGCGCCACGGCAGCTCGTTCGAATGGTGCTCGTAGGGGCCGACGAACACGACTGGGCGCAGCTCGGTGGGAATCGGGGCAGAGCGCCGGTCGCCCCGGCGCAGGTTGAGGATCCCCACCATCTTGTCGACCGCGGCCGTCGCCCCGGAGCCGCAGAAGACCACCACCGTGTCGTCGTCGCCGCCGAGTGCGTCGCGGACGATCCGGCGGGCGTCCTCTCGCAGGCTCGTCGTCTGGAGTCCGGTGCCGCTGGACTCGGTGTGGGTGTTGGCGTACGTCGGCAGCACGCTCTGGCGGACGAAGTCCTCGAGGAACGTCAACGACCGCCCGCTCGCCGTGTAGTCGGCGTAGACGACGGGGCGGAGCCCGAACGGCCCGTCGAGCATTTGACGATCGCCGATGACGGCCTCGCGGACCCGCTCGAGGAGCGCGCTGGCAGGCAGGTCTCCGGGTGGTTCGAGGGTCATGGTCTGCTCATCCGGTCGGTGGCGTCGCAGTTTACGCCGTCGCGCAGACGCAGCCGGCCGGATTTCCGACGACGACGCAGTCAGCCGGCGCGTCCCAGTCGGTAGTGTTGACGGTGACAACGGACCCGCCGCGGGCGGGTGCCTGACGCGTGGAGGACGACGATGCAGGGCAACAACCCGGTCTTCAGCCGGACCGAGGGGTTCAGCGGCCGCCAGGCGGGAGTCGATCTCGCCACGCCACGGGCCGACCAGCTCGAGGACATGTACGCCGCGCCGTCTGCCACGCCGGTCCAGACCGGGCGCATGACCTACGACGACGTCGTGATGAAGACCGGCATCACCTTCGGCGTGCTGCTCGTGGGCGCGGTCGTGGGCT
>JBOGDU010000205.1:0-2974 GCA_050743145.1 Jiangellaceae bacterium
TCGGCGGCCAGTCCGCCGAGATCCGTCGGCATGCCGTCGGGGGGCGCCACGGTCTCGATGGTGCCGTTCTCGGCGCGTGCGACGAGGAGTATGTCGATGAGCCGGACGATCCCGGCCTCCCGGAGCCGGGTCAACTCTGCGAGCACTTCGCCAGAGAACGTCGGCCGGTCAAAGCCGACGACCAGCACTTGCACCGGCCCCATCACGCGACCACCCGGGCCCGCAGCTCCTCGTACTCCTGGGCCGTGATCACGCCCGTGTCGAGCAAGTGCTGCAGCGCCCCCAGCGTCTGGGCCGGATTCGCCGAGCCCGAACCTGCCGTCTGGTGGCGGACGGCACCAGACGGGTGGGCTGCCGCATAGGCCTGCGCTGGCGTGAACCGACCGCCGTAATAAGGCACATTCCCGGTCATACCCGTACGCCGCAACTGCTTGGGCACCAACAGCATTGAGCCTCCTCAACCCGAACTGTGATCACCACGCGTCGCCCGGGGTGATCAGTGCGTAGGGTACGACCACGGGAGCCCTACGTGGCGATGCCGGAGGGGTACATGGCTCGAGTCGATGGGGTCCGATCGTCACGGCGGGGTGACGGTGTGAGCGGCCGGTTCGGTGCCATGGGTAGGCGGCAATCCGTCCCGACGGCCGCTTCGCCCGATACCGGTGTCAGCGTCGGACTGCTGGTCGCCTCGGCGATGGCGCCGGGCACGTTCGCGCCCTCTCTCTCGGCACGCAGCGCCGTCGACCAGGGCCTGGTCACCGGGCTGTCGACAGGGCTGCACTACCTGTTGACCCTGGGCACCCAAGATGCGCTGCAGGCTGCCGCGGCCGAACTCGCTCGCTCCGGCGTCGGTCCGCGCGGCGCTGACGCGGTCCGGCGACAGCGGGCGTTGACGCTGGCCGCCGACCTCGCCGTCATACCCATCGGTTTCGCCATGCGGCGGTTCCTCCCGTCACGGCCGGGCGAGGCCATGGTCCGGGGTTGGTTCCGGCAGACGGCGTGGCGAGCCGGCGTCACGGGGATCGGCGGTGCCCTGCTCATCGGTACCCAGGCCGGCCTGCAGGCGCTCGACGCGCGAGTGCGGGCCGGTGGACGCATCGCCTCGATCCCGGTCGCGATACCGGTCGGTCTCGGCATGGCCTACCTCGTGGAACGTCGGCGGGTGGCGGCCGCGGACGAGCCGCTCGATGCCGGCGCGCTCGAGTCCCCGTCGACGCTTCGCTCGCTCGCCGTCGCCAGCGGTGCCGTAGGAGGAATGAGCGCGGCCGCATACGGTGAGCACGTCCTGGCCGATCAGGTCGGCCGCAGGTTGGCCGCCGTACTGCCCGGCGGTCCACAGGTGTGGCGGCTGGCAGTGCACGGCGCGTTCCTGACGCTGCTCGCGGTCGGCACCTCCTCGCTCTGGACGCGGGCCATGCTCAAGATCGAGGCCAGTTCGTCTTCGAACGAGCCCGTACTCGGTGCCGACGAGGCCACCCGGTGGACCGGGCCGACGATGAGCGGTGGTCCCGGGAGCCTGGTGTCGTGGGGATCGCTGGGTCGGCAGGGACGTCGGCACATGCTGGCGCACGTTCGGCCGCAGCCGGTGGCCGACCGACCGGCCGGGATGCCGGACCTGTCCATCGAGACCGTGATGGGGGTGCCAGCGAAAGCGACGCCCGCGCAGGTCTACGTGGGACTGGACAGTGCTGCGAGCCCGCGCGAGAGAGTCGATCTCGCCCTTTCCGAGCTGGAGCGAACCGGTGCATTCGAGCGCTCGCTGCTCATGCTGGTGTCGCCTACCGGCACGGGTTACGTCAACTACGCTGCCGTCGCCGCGACGCAGTACCTCTCCCTGGGCGATGTCGCCACGGTCACCCTGCAGTACTCCAAGCGCCCGTCGCCGCTGTCGCTGCGCATGGTCAAGGCGGCCCGTGAGCAGAACCGCCTGCTCTGGCTGCGCATTCTCGAGCGCATTCGTGACCGTCCGGGTCCCCGCCCTCGGGTGGTGCTGTTCGGCGAGAGCCTCGGAGCGCACACGAGCCAGGACGTATTCCTGCACTGGGGCACGCTCGGTCTGCATGCACTGGGAATCGACCGCGCCTTGTGGATCGGCACGCCGTACGGCAGCGAATGGATGCATGAGGTCACCAGCCAGGACCGGCTCGACGTCGACCGCGACACCGTTGTGGTCGTCAACGACTTCGCCCAGCTCGAGCAACTCGGCGAGGACCGTCGGTCCCGGCTGCGCTATGTCCTGGTAAGCCACGACAATGACGGTGTCACCAAGTTCGGTCCCGATCTGCTCACGACCGCGCCGAACTGGCTCGGTCCGGACCGGCCGCGGGTCGAGTCCGTCGACGGTGCCAGCCCCCGGGGAATCCGGCCCGGCCTTCGCTGGCGGCCGATCACGACATTCTTCCAGTGCCTGGTCGACATGAAGAATGCGCAGCTGCCCGGCGCCTACCGGGCATGGGCCCACGACTACCGTACGGACCTGCCGCGCTTCGTCAGTGAGGTGTACGACCTGCCCGCCAGCGCGCGGCAACTGGCCGATGTCGAGGCGGCGCTGCAACACCGTGAGTCGGTGCGCGAGCAGCTGTTCGCGCCGCATGCCGAGGTCACGGCCGACTGATCGCCCAGACCCGGGCCGCTGCCAGGACGCCGAGGCCGTTGGTCGCCCAGTGCAGCAGCACCGGCCCCAGCAGGCTGCCGGTCTGCCAGCGCAGCACGGCGAAGACCAACCCGCCGAGGATCGTGAACGCCACTGTTCCGAGCACCGTGAGCCTGACCCTCCGCCGGTCTCCGACGCCTCCGCTCAGCTCGGTGTTGGTCCGCGCCAGGTCTACAGCAGGTAGCACATGCCACAACCCGAACAGCAGCGAGGACGCGATGGTCGCGGCCGCCGCTCCGTGCTCGACTTCGACGAGCCCGAAGAGAACACTGCGGAAGGCGACCTCCTCGAAGATCACCGTGCCCAGCGGGATGGTCACGA
>JBOGDU010000206.1:0-6107 GCA_050743145.1 Jiangellaceae bacterium
CAGGTGGTTGGGCTTCCCGTTCCGGCAGGGCGACATCGTGATCAGCGCGCGGTCCAAGAGCGGCACGACGTGGGTGCAGATGATCTGCGCGTTGCTCGTCTTCCAGAATCCGAACCTGCCGGCACCGCTGGCGGAGTTGTCGCCGTGGCTGGACTGGCTCGTGAGCCCTCGCGACGAGGTGTACGCGCAGCTGTCCGCGCAGGGCCACCGGCGGTTCGTGAAGACCCACACTCCGCTGGATGGGATTCCGCTCGATCCGCGGGCCACCTACATCGTGGTGGCCCGGCATCCGCTGGACATGGCGGTGTCGCTGTACCACCAGGGCGACAACCTCGACCGTGGACGCATCCGCCGGCTCACCGGTCAACCCGAGCCGGACGGGCCACCGTCTCCACGCCCCCCGCTGCGCGAGTGGCTGCTGTCCTGGATCGACCGGGACGTCGGACCCCGGGAGGAGATGGACTCCCTGCCCGGCGTGATGTGGCACCTGTCCGACGCCTGGGCCCGCCGCGGCGAGCCGAACGTGGTGCTCGCACACTACGGCGACCTGTCCGCCGACCTCGAGGGCGAGATGCGCCTGCTCGCTGCCGCGCTCGGTATCACGGTGCCCGACGTGACCTGGCCAGGCCTCGTCGAGGCCGCCACGTTCGAGCACATGCGCGGCCGTGCCGACCGGCTCGCCCCAGACCCTTCCGGCGTGCTCAAAGACAGCGCAGCCTTCTTCCGGCGTGGGATGTCCGGGTCAGGTCGTGAGCTGCTCACCGACGACGAGCTCGCCCACTACACGGCACGAACGGCACAACTGGCACGTTCGGACCTGCTGGCCTGGCTCCACCGGTGACGACATGGCGCGGGGCGGTCACGCGAACCGCCCCGCGCCATGACTAGCGAACGGCGTCAGGACCCGACGGGACCCGGGCTGCTGCCGCCACCTGCCGAACCGAAGGTCCCCTCGGGGCCTGCCGGCGCGGGCAGGTTGAGCGGTGGGCCTGGAATCCTCTGTCCAGGCACTCCGTTGACCGACTCGGTCGAGTACGCGAACGTCAGCTGTGCGAATGCGATCAGGTCGCTGTTGACGTCAAGCGCATGGAGAGCGACGTTGCCGAACGTGTCGCACACCTCGTGGTAGCAGGGATCGAACTGCTCGCCTGCCATGCCGCCCCAGATCGCCACCTGCTCCGGGGTCTTGACGACTTCCGCACCGGTGAACAGACCGCCGGACGGGATGCCGGCCTCGATGAACGCCTGGTAGTCGCTGCGTCCGGAGAACTCGGTGTCGTCGTACGGCTCATCGACCAGGGTGTAGTACGACTCGTAGAGGTCCTCGATCGCCACCGAACCTGCAGGCACGGGTACGGGTGCCTCGAAGGTCGACTCGTCGGCGTCGTAGACCATGAAGATGTAGTTCGGCGAGCCGACCATGTCGTAGTTCAGGTACAGCGCGATCCGGTCGCGCTCTGCCTGCGAAAGGCCGTCGACGTATGCCGTCGAGCCGATCAAGCCCGACTCCTCGGCGCCCCACCAGGCGAACCGCAGCGTGTTCTCCGGGTTCAGCTTGGCCATCATGAGCGCGGTTTCGAGGATCGCCGCCGAACCCGAGCCGTTGTCGTTGATTCCCGGTCCGGCACCAACGCTGTCCAGGTGCGCGCCGGCCATGACGACGTTGTCGTCGTTCGTGCCGGGTAGCTCCGCGATGACGTTGACGTCGGTCCGGATCTCCGACGGGAGCACCCGCACGCGCGCCGTGGAGCCCGCCTGGGCGAGCGCCTCGCCGTCGGCGAAGCTGGCGCCGACGACCGGAATTCCGACGACGTTGGTACCGCCGAGCGTCCCGACGATCAGGGCCTCACGGTCCGGGGTGTTCCCTTGGTTGAAGATGATGACGGCTTCGGCACCGGCGGCCTCGGCGTTCAGCGCCTTGTCCGCGAACGCGCAGGTTCCGCGCTGGATAAGGGCGATGTCGTTGTCGCCGCTGAAGTCGAGACCGGCGAAGTCCGCCGCCTCGCAGCCGCTCGTGACCGGGTCCCGGGGCGGAGCAAGGTTGATGTCGACCGGGATGACCGAGCCGGTGACGTCGCCGTCCCCCGTTCCGGTGTAGGCGCCCGTCGCGTACTCCGCATCCACCGGGGTGAGCTGATGCAGCAGCGCCGGGAACACGAACTGGAACTCGAACTCGTCGAGGGTCACCTCGTAGCCGGCGGCCTCCAGCAGCCCGGCCACGTACTCGACACTGTCCGCGTAGCCTTGCGTGCCGGCAACTCGGGATCCCGGGTAGAAGGGATCGTCGTTGCTGTCGGCGATCTTCTGGAACTGTTCCTGGTGCTCCCGCACGCCCTCGAGCGTCACGCACTCGAGAAGCTTGCGGTACGTGTTGTTGGTGCGGTTGTCGCACGAGCTACCGGGCTGAGCGCTCGCCGCCGCCCCCGGTATCAACGCCGTCAGTAGCAGCCCGAGGGCCGCCACCAGGACGACGAGAGCGGACGCGCGTTTCGTCTTCCCCGTCGGATGAGCTGTCATCGTGGACTCCTTTGTCCCCGCCGTGTGGCCGCGGACGCGACCACCGGGAGCATCCCGTATGAACCGACACCGTAAGCCAGGACGAGTCCGCGGGAAAGGCATCTTCGGAAAGTCCACGGCCTGGCCGGCGGGTTCGGGCCCCCCTCGGCTGCTCGTGCTGTCGCAGGTCAGCGTGCCGTCAGGGCGGACCGGGCGGCGTCCGCGTCGGTCACGCCAAGCGCGATCGTGGCCGTATCGCTGAGCCCGGTCGGTGCGACGAACTCGAGGTTGACACCCGCGTCGGCCAGTCGTCGCGTGAGCCTGGCCAACTCGCCCGGCCGGTGCGGGACATTGACGGTCACGCATGGGCAGGTCCGATACGTCACGCCCGCCTCGTCGAGCGCGGAGCGCGTCGCGGCGTCGTTGTTACTGAGCAGGCCGAGCACACCGCGATCACCACTGCCCAGGCCGCCGAACGTCTCGATGTTGATGCCCCTGGCGCCGAGCACCTCGCTGACCTTGGCGAGCTCACCCGGCTGGTTCGGAGCCTCGATGATGAAGACGTCCATGGTGCGCCTCCTCGTGAGACACGAGAGTCTCGTCCCGGCCGGGCGTCTTGTCGACCTCTCCGGAAAAGGGCGGCGGTCGCCAAGTACACCCGGCCTTCACATTCGGTCGCTGCCGAAAGCACTCTCCCGACCCTGATGTGGTTGGCAGTCGGCTG
Source organism: Jiangellaceae bacterium (assembly GCA_050743145.1). Taxonomy (GTDB): domain Bacteria; phylum Actinomycetota; class Actinomycetes; order Jiangellales; family Jiangellaceae; genus DASRTE01. The sequence goes on from JBOGDU010000206.1 coordinate 3,221, forward strand.
ACATCGTCGATCCCCGGGTTCCGGGGTCCCGCTAGGCTCGTTCTGCCATTACTCTGTGCTGGCCGCGAATCGCGGTGCGCCATGGCAACGTGCCCTCCCTGCGGGAGACACCGGGACGGAACAGTTGACCGCACCCTGGCAGGCGTCCTCGTCCCGGCTGGTCGGCCGAGGCGGAGAGTTCGACCGCCTACGCCGGCTGCTGGAGGGCATGGAGCGGACTACTGCTGGGCGGATGGTGCTCGTCCACGGCGAGGCCGGGGTGGGCAAGTCGCGGCTGGTTCGGGAGGCCACCGCGGTGGCCCGGCGTGCCGGCGTCAGCGTGTTCTCCGGCCGGGCGGTGCCGTCCGGCGAGGCATACCGCCCGCTCGCCGAGGCGCTCAGCACTGCGTTGCGGGGCCGCCAGCTGCCGCGGGAGAACGGCCTGCGGCCGTATCTGCCGGCGCTGTCCGCGCTGCTCCCCGACGTCGGCATCGAGGGGCGGCCCGACCCGCGCGGCGGGGTCATCTTGGGCGAGGCGATCCTGCGGCTCGTCACCGCGCTGGCCAGCCCGTCCGGCGCCATGCTGGTGCTGGAGGACCTGCACTGGGCCGACCCGGACACCCTCGACGTGCTGAGCTACCTGGGCGATGCGGCGAGCACCTCGCCGGTGGTGCTGGTGGCGACCGCCCGGGACGAGCCGGACCCGCCGCAGCGGCTGCTCGAGCTTGCCCTGGCCTGCCAGGCCGACGTCATCCCGCTGAACCGCCTCGGCCCGCGGGACGTCCGGGGGGTGGTGGAGTCCTGCCTGTCGGCGGCCCCGCCGGACGAGTTGGTGGGATTCGTCATCGAGCATGCCGACGGGTTGCCGTTCCTGGTCGAGGAGCTGCTCACCGGGCTGGCCACGGTCGGCGCGCTGGCCCCGGACGGGACCCTGACCGGCCCTCTGACCGCGAACGTGCCGCGTACGTTCGCGGCCACCGTGCGCCGCCGGCTGGCCAGCCTGGACCCGAGTGCACGCTCGGTGGTGGAGACCGCGGCGGTGCTCGGCCGCCGCTTCGACTGGCGGCTGATCCCGGAAATCACTGGGCTGGCCGAGCCGGTGGTGATGACCGGCCTGCGGTCCGCGGTGGCCACCGGCCTGGTTGTGGTGGACGCCACCGACACCGACACGTTCCGCTTCCGGCACGCGCTGACCTGCGACGCAGTGCGCACCGACCTGCTGCCACCGGAGTACCGTGCGCTCGCCCGGGCCGCCGCCGCGGTTGTCGAGCAGCGCGAGCCGGTGGCCCGCGACCTGGCCGCCGGGCTGTGGGTAGCGGCAGGTGAGGACGCCCGGGCCGCCGAGCTGTACCTGTCCGCCGGACGGCAGGCCCGTCGCCGCGGTGCGCTGTACACCGCGGACACCCAGCTGACCCGCGCCGCGACCCTGGCCGCGGACAAACCGGTGCTGCGTCGGGAGGCGGAGTCGGTGCTGATCGAGGTGCTGGCCGATGCCGGCGACACCGACCGGGCGCTGGCGCTGGGCGAACGGCTGCTGGCCCGCGGGGAGACCTGGGTCCGCCTGACGCTGGCCGAGGTGGCGGCCGAAGCCGGCCGGTGGGACGTCGCAGCTTCCGGGCTGACCGCGCTGCCGGACACCGACGACCCGAGGGCCAGAGTGCTGGCCGCTCGACTGGCGCACGAACGCGGTCAGCCGGCGGACGCGCAGAGCATCGCCGAGCTGGCGCTCATCGAGGCCGAGGAGCGAAACCAGTGGTCGGTGGCCTGCCAGGCACTGGAGGTGATGGGCCGCACCGCGCGGGTGACCGATCTGGCGGCGGCCCGGGACGCGTTCCTGGCCGCCGAGCGGCTGGCCAACGACCACGACCTGCCGCTGGAAAGGGTCTCCGCGCTGCACGAGCTCGGCACCGTCGACCTGCTGCTGGACGGCTCCACCGTCCGGCTGGAGCAGGCCCGAGCGCTCGCCCTGGACGCCGGCGCGCTGGGCCTGGCGGCCAAGGTCGACGAGCAGATCGCGGCCAGCCTGCTGCACCGGGACGTGGACGCCGCGCTGATGCACGCTGAGCGCAGCGCTGAGCACGCCCGTCGGCTGCGGATGGATCAGCTGCGGGCCACCGCGCTGTTCTTCCAGGCCGCCGCGCACGCGCATCACCGCAACACCCAGACGATGGAGCGCTGCGTGGCCGAGGCACTCCGGCTCGCCCCGGACGATCTGGACGTCAACGCCGGCATCTGGGGCGCGGTGTACGCGCACGTCGCGCTGCTCGACGACGACCGGGGCCGGCTGGCCGAGTGCTTGGACCGGGCCATCGAGTTCCTGCGCAGCAGCCCGACCACGGCGCCCGCGCCTACATACGGGTTGTGGGCGCTGGTGCGTACCCTGGACGACCGGGAGGGGGAGCAGGCCCGAGCCGAAGCTCGCCCATCCGGGGTGAACTGGGAGAACCGGGCGCTGCTCGGCTACGCCGACGCGGTCGACGCCGGCCGCCGGGGTCGGCCCGCCGAAGCCGAGCAGCTGCTCGCTGCAGCCGATGCCGCGATGAGCTCCCGGCACTGGTGGCTGCACCGGATCCGGCTGCTGGTGGCTGACGACGCGCTCGCCGGCAGCTGGGGAGACCCGATCGGGTGGGCCCGGGAGGCGCTGGCGGTGTTCGTGCGTCGCGGCGACGACCGGCTAGCCGCCCGCTGCCGGGAGTTGCTGCGCCGGGCCGGCGTCCCGGTGCCGCGGCACGGTCGGGGCGACACCGCGGTGCCGGCCCGGCTCCGCGGTTACGGGGTGACCAGCCGGGAGATGGACGTCCTGCAGTTGGTCGCGGAGGGGCTGACCAATGCGGCGATCGCCGAGCGGTTGGTGCTCTCACCCCGCACGGTCGAGACGCACGTGGCCAACCTGGTCGCCAAGACGAAG
>JBOGDU010000207.1:0-9117 GCA_050743145.1 Jiangellaceae bacterium
CGTCATTCACCTCGTCGAGACGTGCCGAACCCGCCACAAGTGGGGTGCGGAGCCGGCGCAGGCTCGTCAACGGCATGCCCAGCCCACGAGACTGGGCGTGCGCGGTCGGCCGAAGCCAAGGAGGATCCAGTGCCCGAGGTCACCGGAGTCGGCGTCAGCCCCGGGCGCGCGATCGCCCCCCTGGTTCACATGCCCAGGCCCGTGGCCGAGCCGGCTGCCGACGCCCGGCTGGCCCCGGACGCAGACGTCGCGGCCGAGAAGGAGCGGATCGCCACTGCGGCGGCTCACGTCAGGGACGACCTGGACGCACGGGCCGAGCGGGCCACGGGCGACGGCAAGGCGGTCCTCGAGGCCACCGCGCTGATGGCCGCCGATCCGACTCTGGTCGGCGCCGCACAAGAGAAGGTGGCCGCCGGGCTCGCGCCCGGACGGGCCGTGTGGGAGGCAGCGGCGGAGGTGGCCGAGACGTTGGCCGCCCTGGGCGGGTACATGGCCGAGCGAACCCGGGACGTAGCCGACGTCCGCGACCGGATCGTCGCGGCCCTGTCCGGGCTGCCTTCCCCCGGAGTCCCCGAGAGCACCGAGCCGTACGTGTTGGCCGCCGTCGACCTCGCGCCGGCTGACACGGCCACCCTCGACCCGGCGATCTGCGTCGCCCTCGTCACCGCGGAGGGTGGGCCCACGTCGCACACGGCGATCCTCGCGCGCGCCCTCGGCCTGCCCGCCGTGGTGGCGGCCCAAGGAGTGCTCGAGATACCAGCGGGCGCGGTCGTCCTCGTCGACGGTGCCGCCGGCATCGTGCGGGTGGATCCGAGTGCAGACGAGATCAAGCAGGCCCGGGCGGTGGCGTCGCGTGACCGGACCTTTGACGGCCAGGGCCGCACGGCCGACGGTCGTCGGATCCAACTGCTGGCCAACGTCGGTGACCCGAAGGGCGTGGCGGCCGCGGTCGAGGCAAACGCCGAGGGCGTGGGCCTGTTCCGGACCGAGTTCTGCTTCCTCGGCCACACGCAGGCGCCGACCGTCGACGAGCAGGTCGCCGCATACCGAGCCGTCCTCGCGGCATTCCCGGGCAAGAAGGTCGTGGTACGGACCCTCGATGCCGGCGCCGACAAGCCGCTGCCGTTCCTCAACCCGGCGGCGGAGGCGAATCCGGCGCTCGGGGTGCGTGGGCTGCGCACCTCCGTCCGCTTCCCAGCCGTGCTCGACGACCAGCTCGCGGCGATCGCGCAGGCGGCCGCGGCCGAGCAGGCCACGGTGTGGGTCATGGCGCCGATGGTGGCGACGGCGGGCGAGGCGGCCCAGTTCGTCCAGAGATGCGAAGCGGTGGGCCTCGAGACCGCCGGCGTCATGGTCGAAGTGCCGGGTGCGGCCATCAGCGCCGCTCATGTGCTCGAGCCGGCCCGGTTCGCGAGCCTGGGCACCAACGACCTCACCCAGTACACGATGGGCGCGGACCGGTTGCTCGGCGAACTCGCCGCGCTCAACGACCCGTGGCAGCCCGCGGTGCTACGCCTGGTCCAGCTCACCTGCGTGGCGGGCGTCGAACGGGACCGGCCCGTCGGCGTGTGCGGCGAGGCCGCGGCAGACCCGGCGCTGGCGTGCGTCCTGGTGGGGCTCGGGGCGTCGAGTCTGTCGATGACGCCGAGGTCGATTCCCGACGTGGCCGACGTGCTCCTCACGACCACTTACGACGAGTGCGTGCGGCTGGCCGCGCTCGCGATCGAGGCACCGGGCGCTACGCAGGCACGCGCAGCCGTGCGGGCGGAACTACCCGTTCTCCCCGAATTAGGGCTCTGACGGCACGCCCGTCAGGACCATGGCCGCCCGGCGGCGTGCGATGGCCGGCGCCATGGCGGCGATCAGTGCAGCCGACACGACCGAGGCGAGCAGGCACGACGCCCACAGCACGCCTTCGCCGCGGACCTCGAACAATCGCGTCCCGATCAGCGGCCCCACCAGGGCGGCCGCGCCATAGGCCATGCCCACGACCCCGTTGTAGCGGCCGCGAAGCTGGACCGGTGCGATGTCGGCGATCATCGCCGGCCCCACGGCGTTGAAACCGACCTCGCCGAGGGTCCACACGACCACGGTGAGCGCAAAGGTCGGGACGGACGATGCGAAGGTCGTCAGCCAGAATCCGACGCCCATGACCACGAGCGAGGCCACCAGGATGCGGACGCCGGCGATCCGGTCGATGATCCGCAGCACGAACACCTGGGAGACGATCACAACGACCGGATTGACCGCGTACACGACGCCGAAGGCATCCGGCCCGAGTCCGTCCGCGGCGACCGCCAGCGGCAACGTGACCAGGCTCTGCATGTAGACGGCCGCGCCCAGCAGAGTGCTGGCGCTGAGGCCGATGAGCAGGCGGTCGCGAAGGGCACGGCCGTACCCGCCGGTGTGGGACGGGTCGCGCGGCGGTCGGGTCTCGGGCACCTTCCGCGCGATCAGGACCGCGAACGCGAGGCAGGTGATCGCGTCGACGACGAACAGCAGCCAATACGACCTCTCTGCGAGCAGACCGCCGGTGACCCCCGCGACGGCGACGCCGAGGTTGATGACCCAGTACAGCAAGGCGAATGCGCGCGGCCGGTGCTCCGGCCGGACGAGGTCGGCGATCATCGCCGACACGGCCGGACGGTACATGTCGACCGCCAGGCCGCTGAGCGCCCCGGCGACGGCGATCCAGGCCAGGTCGCGCACGGCGGCGAGCAGCATGAAGCTGGCGGCCGTGCCCACCATTCCGATCACCAGGGTCGCCCGCCGGCCCACCCGGTCGGCCAGGTAGCCGCCCGCCGGTTGGGACGCGAACGAGCCGGCGCCGACGCAGGCCAGCACGACGCCCACGGTGGACGGGCTGAACTCGCGCGGCCCGGCCAGGTACAGGGCAAGGAACGGCGTGACCATCTGGCCCAGCCGGTTCACGAACGTGCCTGCGAGCAGGTACCAGAACGGCTGCGGCAAGCCGCGCGACGTGTCGGCCCACCACCGCCGGACCGGGCCCCGGACCGTTGTCTCCACGATCGGTGACGTTAACGACTGGTACCGACATGTCAGAGAGAGAGTCGTCCTCGGGTGCCGAGACCACTGAGGCGTGTCCTGTGGATCTTGGTCGACGGGCGATGCGTCCGCGGTTGATCGACGTGAGGTTGGTGTGGCGCCGGCGGTCATCGATGTGAAGTCAGGGCGGCCGGGGCGACACGAAATTCGCGCGGGCGTAGGCGCCGATCTCGCTCAGGTCTGTGAGGTCGCGGGACCCTGGGCACCCTCGGCGTCGAGATCGCGTTCGAGCAGAGCCACGAGCACGTCGAGCGACTCGTCGGCGCCCTCGCCCTCGGCGGATAGCACCACCTCGTCCCCGTGCTCGACACCCAAGGTCATGATGCCCAGGATGCTGGCGGCGTCGACCGGCTCGCCGTCGCCCTTGCGGATGCGCACCTTTGCCGGCTGCTCCCCGGCAGCCTTGACGAACACGGCGGCCGGGCGCGCATGCAGCCCGACCGTGCTGGCGACGATGGCGGTGCGCTCGGGCACGACCCCTCCTCCGGCGAAATCGCTCGACCAGGCGGTCGACCAGAGGCTATAGCCCGGTCGACGGACGCGCCGTGCCGATCGTGTCCGCGGCGCGGGATACTGACCGCTGAACGCGCCCGACCTCCGATGCAAGGAGCTCCGATGCCCATCGCCACCCCCGAAACGTACGCGCAGATGCTCGACCGGGCGAAAGCAGGGGCCTTCGCCTACCCGGCGATCAACGTGACGTCCTCTCAGACGCTCAACGCCGCGATCCGCGGGTTCGCCGAGGCCGGAAGCGACGGGATCTTGCAGGTGTCGACCGGCGGCGCCGAGTACCTGTCCGGGCCGACGGTCAAGGACATGGTGGCCGGGGCGACGGCATTGGCCGCATTCGCCCACGAGGTCGCGAAGAACTACGACGTCCAGATCGCCCTGCACACCGACCACTGCCCGAAGGACAAGCTCGACGGCTTCGTCCGTCCATTGCTCGCCATCTCCGCCGAACGGGTCGCGCGCGGTGAGAACCCGCTGTTCCAGTCGCACATGTGGGACGGATCGGCCGTCCCGCTGGACGAGAACCTGGAGATCGCCGAGGATCTGCTGGCTGCGACGTCGGCGGCGAAGGTCGTCCTGGAGATCGAGGTCGGAGTCGTCGGCGGGGAGGAGGACGGCGTCGCCAACGAGATCAATGAGAAGCTCTACACGACTCCCGACGACGGCCTGGCAACGGCGGCGGCGCTGGGGACCGGCGAGAAGGGCCGGTACATGACCGCCCTCACCTTCGGGAACGTCCACGGCGTCTACAAGCCGGGCAACGTCAAGCTCCGGCCGGAGATCCTGGCCGAGATCCAGCAGGTGGTCGGCGAGAAGACCGGCGTCGAGAAGCCCTTCGACCTGGTCTTCCACGGTGGCTCCGGCTCGTCACTGGAGGAGATCCGGGCCGCGCTCGACTACGGCGTGGTCAAGATGAACGTCGACACCGACACCCAGTACGCGTTCACCCGACCGGTTGCCGAGCACATGTTCACCCGGTACGACGGCGTCCTCAAGGTCGACGGTGACGTGGGCGACAAGAAGGCCTACGACCCGCGATCGTGGGGAAAGAGCGCCGAGGCGGGGATGGCCGCGCGGGTCGTCGAGGCCTGTGAAGCCCTGCGCTCGGCGGGCCAGAAGCTGTCCTGACCTGCCCGGCGTTGATCGCCGGCTCAGGACGCGCGTACCGTTGCCTCCAGCCGGCGTGCCATGGTCACGGCGGGGGGGTGCACGTGAGCGTCGGGACTGCATGGTCTCCGCCTGTGGGCGATGCCGCGTCCGAGCGGTCCACGGTCGCGAACTCGCCGGACGCTCACACACCCCGCAAGCGCCGCATCCGGAACTGGTTCGGCGGCCGCAGCGTGCGAATGCGCATCATCACGTCCTACGTCGTGCTGCTGGCCTTCTCCGCGATCGTCTCGACCTTCGCGCTCACGGAGATCCTCCTCCTCCGTCTCGGTGACCGCATCGAGGCGGACCTCGACCAGGAGATCCTCGAACTCGACCGGCTGCTGACCGACGGCCGGGATCCCAACACGGGTCAGCCGTTCACGTCGCTGCCGGCACTGTACGACGTGTACTTCTCCCGCAACGTGCCCAGCAGCGGCGAAGGAATGCTGGCCTTCACCCGTGGTGAGCTGTACGGGACATCCCTCGAGCGGTTTCCCCTGCCGGAGATCCCTGCCGAGTCGATGGCCGCGTGGGAGGCGTACGCGGACGGTCCAGAGGCGTCCGACGCCGGCGGAGTGGTGACCACGGCCGTGGGCAAAGCCCACTATCGCGTCGAGGCCATCCGCTTCGGCGACGAATCGGGCGCCTTCGTCGTCGTCAACCTGCCGGTGGCGGAACTGCGGGAGATCCAGGACGTCCGGACGTACGGGCTGGTGACCTCGCTCGCGGTGCTGGTGGCGGCGACTGCGCTCGCCTGGCCCGTCGCTGGACGCGTCCTTGCGCCTCTGCGCGCGCTCACGGCGACGGCCCGGTCGATCTCGGAGTCCGATCTCACCGGGCGGATCGAGGTGCGCGGTAGCGGCGAAGCCGCGGAGATGGCACGGGCGTTCAACGCGATGCTCGACCGGCTCGAGGAGCTCTTCCGCAGCCAGCGAAAGTTCGTGCAGGACGCGAGCCATGAGCTGCGCGACCCGGTGACGATCTGCCGCGGCCACTTGGAGTTGCTGACGGACGACCCCGTGGACCAGCAGGCCACGGTCGCGCTTGTCGTCGACGAGCTCACCAGGATGGGGCGGATCGTGGACGACCTTCAGGTCCTCGCCGACGCCAACCAGCCCGACTTCGTCCGGCTCGAGGCGGTGGACCTCGGAGTTCTGGCGCACGAACTGGTGGCCAAGGCGAGCGCGCTCGGCGACCGCCAGTGGACTCTCGACGCCGCCGCGGAAGAGACGGTGCCGGCGGATCGGTATCGGCTGACCGAGGCGGTCATGAACCTCGCACACAACGCGGTCAACAGCACGCGTCCAGGCCAGACCGTCGCGATCGGGACGGCCGTCACGGGGGAGGACTGGCGGATCTGGGTGCGGGACACCGGCGTCGGGGTCGGAGAGGAGGACCGGGAGAGGATCTTCGACCGGTTCGCGCGGGGCGCGGAGTCCCGACGCCACTATCAAGGGGCCGGCCTGGGGCTCGCCATCGTCTCGCTCATCACGAAGGCGCACGGCGGGCGGGTAGAGCTCCAGAGCCAGGTCGGGCACGGTTCGACGTTCACGATCGTGGTCCCTGTGGACCGGACTGCCGGAGACCTCCGGTGACCCGCATCCTCATCGTCGAGGACGATCCGCTCATCGGGGCCTTCGTCGAGAAGGGGCTTCGCCGAGTCGGTTACACGACGGAGGTCGCCCACGACGGGATGACTGCGCGCCGTCTCGGGTTGTCCGACGCGTTCGACCTGGTCGTCATGGACCTGGGTCTGCCGGAACGGGACGGGTTGCGGGTGATCCAGGAGATCCGCGCCGCCGGACGAACGGTACCGATCCTCGTTCTGACCGGGTTGCCGGAGCGGGACGTCGTGACCTGCCTGGAGAGCGGAGCGGACGACTACATGCGCAAGCCGTTCCAGTTCGACGAGCTGCTGGCGCGCATCCGTACCCGGCTGCGGCACGTCGGCAGCACGAACTCGGTGGCACTCGCGGTGGCCGGCGTGCAGCTCGACCTGCGAACGCGCCGGGCGTCGGTCGGCTCCCGGACGGTCGAGCTGACCAGCCGCGAGTTCTCGCTCTTGGAGACGTTCCTCCGCCACCCGGATCAGGTCCTCAGCCGGGAACAACTTCTCTCGCAGGTATGGGGCTTCTCCTTCGATCCCGGCACCAACGTGGTCAACGTCTACATCAACGCATTACGAAAGAAGCTGGGTGCTGACGTGATCCAGACGGTGCGCGGTGCGGGGTACCGGCTGCCTGCCACTTAGCCAACTCTCACACTGGGCTTACCCCCTCCTCATGCTGTGGTCCGACACTGAGTCGGTCGGAATCAGATGTGGTGCGGAACCAGACCACGGGCCGCTCTCGCCGGCGGTGCCATGCCCCCCCTCGGCACCGCCGGCGTGAGCCTTCTGAAACCCGAAATCGCTACTCCACGTGAACGCGCTCGGGCCATGATGTGCAGCGTGGACGAGGCTCGCCAGTGGAGGGACCTCCTCGGTGGCATGCGTGTCCGCATCCTCGCAGCGGTGATCGTGTTGCTCGCCGGGTCGTCCGCCGTGTCGATCCTGCTGCTGCGCAGCGTCCTGCTCGAACGCCTGGACGAGGAGGTCGACACCAACCTGGGACGCGAGGCCGAGGAGTTCCAGCTCTTGGCCGCGGGCACCAACCCACGGACGGGCCAGCCGTTCGGCCACGATCTGGCGGCGGTGTACGACACCTACTTCGCCCGCGAGGTGCCCGACGAAGGAGAGACGCTGATCGCATTCCTCGGCGAGGAGGTATACCGGACCGAGAGCGCGGCGAACGTCGTCCCTATGTCTGAGCTGGACGATGTCCTGGCCCACTGGCTGACACTCGACAGCCGAACGGAGGGTCAGATCGAGACCAGCGGTGGCCTGGCCCGCTTCATCGCCCTGCCACTGCACGAAGGAGAACTCGACGGACTGTTCGTCGTCGCGAACTTCCCGGCATTCGAGCAGGACGAACTCAACGACGCGGTCCGTACCCAGGCGCTGATCCACTTCGGGACGATCGTTCTCGCCTCGGTCATCGCATGGTTCCTGGCCGGCCGCGTGCTCCGACCGCTGAGCACCCTCGCCGACACAGCACAGACGATCTCCGAGACCGACCTGACCCGACGCATCCCGGTGCGCGGCGACGACGAAGCGTCGCGTATCGCGATTGCGTTCAACGACATGCTCGCCCGCCTCGAGGGAGCCTTCGCGACCCAACGCAGCTTCCTCGACGAGGCCAGTCACGAACTGCGTGCCCCGCTCACCGTCATCCGCGGCCACGTGGAACTGCTCGACCTCGAGGACGACCCGGGGGAACGGGCGTCCACCACCATGCTCATCACCAACGAGATCGACCGCATGAACCGCATGGTCGAGGACCTCCTCACGTTGGCACGAGCGGAACGCCCCGACTTCCTGACGCCTGAGCCCTTCGACCTCGGTGAGTGGACCCAGGACGTATTCCGCAAGGCCTCCGTCCTCTGCGCCAGGACGTGGGAGCTGGACGCTGCCGCCGACGGGCTCGTCCGAGCGGACAGCCAGCGTCTGACCCAGGCGATCATGCAGCTGGCCGAGAACGCCTGCCAGCACACCGACCCCACCGGCGTTGTCCGCATCGGCTCCGCCGTCGAGAGGGGGGTTCTCCGCCTCTGGGTACGAGACGACGGACCCGGGGTCGCGCCGGGCGACGCGCAGCGCATCTTCGAGCGCTTCGTCAAGGCGTCCGACCGCCGTGCCGGCAGCGGGCTGGGCCTGTCGATCGTCGCGGCGATCGCGGAGGCGCACGGTGGTGGTGCGCGAGTGGTTCCGCACGTCGGGCGTGGTGCGTTGTTCGAGATCGTCGTCCCGGTCGTGCCCGTCGGCGGACAGGCCGTCGAACCTGTGGAGACGGCTCCTGTCGACGGAGCCGTCAGTCTGGGCTGAGCCATCGGACAGGCAACTCGCACCGCGGCGTCGGGCCGGGCGCATAAGGAAAGCTTCACCTCCGCCTAACCGGATCCGTGCGGGATCGCGTCGAGACTTCGTCCGTCGGGTTCCCACGCGGGAGCGACCGGCTGCTTCGAGGCTGGGGGAGTGTCATGGCCAGGGGGATGGGCGAACTGAATCTGCGCGTACGAGCCATCGGGCGAGTGCGATGGCTGATGCAGAACAGGTTCAGGTTCTTGCCGGCCGAGATGAGTGCCCGTGGTGGGGATCGCCGCCAGGTCGTCCGCCGGAGGTTGCTCCTGGTGGTCGCCGGGTTGGTTCTGATCCCGGCCACGCTGATCTACCTTCCCCCGGCAGAGGTTGTCGCCGCGCCGACGACATTGGTCGTGAACAGCACCGTCGACGCCGCCGACACCAACCCCGGTGACGGCGTTTGCGCCACCGGCGCCGGCACGTGCACGCTGCGC
>JBOGDU010000208.1:0-4622 GCA_050743145.1 Jiangellaceae bacterium
TCAACGTCAAGGGCGGGCGCTGCGAGAACTGCAGCGGCGACGGCACCATCAAGATCGAGATGAACTTCCTGCCCGACGTCTACGTCCCGTGCGAGGTGTGCCACGGCGCCCGCTACAACCGCGAGACGCTCGAGGTCCACTACAAGGGCCGAACCATCTCCGAGGTGCTCGAGATGCCGATCGAAGAGGCGCTCGAGTTCTTCGCGCCGGTCGATCGCATCGCCCGCCACCTGCGCACTCTCGTCGACGTCGGTCTCGGCTATGTGCGCCTGGGCCAGCCCGCGCCCACGCTGTCCGGTGGCGAGGCGCAGCGGGTCAAACTCGCCTCCGAACTACAGCGGCGGTCGACCGGTCGCACGGTGTACGTCCTCGACGAGCCCACCACGGGCCTCCACTTCGACGACATCCGCAAGCTCATCGGCGTGCTGCAGGGACTGGTCGACAAGGGCAACACGGTCATCGTCATCGAGCACAACCTCGACGTGATCAAGACCGCCGACTGGCTGATCGACATGGGCCCCGAGGGCGGCACCGGCGGTGGGGCCATCGTCGGCAGCGGAACCCCCGAGCAGCTCACCGCCATCGACGAGAGCCACACCGGCAGGTTCCTTCGGAAGGTGCTCGACGTGCCGGTGCGGGTCTGACCGGTGAGTGCGGCCTTGACATTGACGAAACGTCAACTTCTAGGCTCGTCGACATGACGAGATCAGCAGGGACGGTCGCCGCGGAGTGGTCGATCCACGACCTCGCCAGGGCGGCCGGCACGACGAGTCGCACGCTGCGTCACTACGGCGATGTCGGGCTGCTGGAACCCAGCCGGGTCGGCAGCAACGGCTACCGCTACTACGACCAGGAATCGCTCCTGCGGCTACAGCGGATCCTGTTGTTGCGAGAACTCGGCCTGGGCCTGCCGGCCATCGCCGAGGTGCTCGACGGGCAGCGGGACACCGCCACGGCGCTGCGCACCCACCTGGCGCTGCTCGAGCAGGAACGCCGGCGCATCGGGCGGCAGATCGAGTCGGTACGGACGACGCTGCGAAAGACGGAAGGGGGTGAGGAACTCATGGCAGAGGAAGTCTTCGACGGCTTCGACCACACACAGTACGAGCAGGAGGTCACCGAACGCTGGGGTCGGGAAGCCTACGAGCGAGGCGACCGCTGGTGGCGCTCGCTCAGCGACACCGAGAAGAGGTCGTTCCAGCGGCGGCAGGTCGACATCGCCGCCGACTACGGGCGGGCCCTTCGGGCAGGCAAGTCCGCCGACAGCGACGAGGTGCAGGCGATCACGCAACGCCACGTCGACTGGCTCGCGGTCACGACCACCCCGACCAAGGACTACCTGATCGGGCTGGGCGAGATGTACGTCGCCGACCCGCGGTTCACGGCGAACTACGACGAGTACGGCGCGGGCACCGCGGCGTTCGTCCGGGACGCGATGAAGGTCTACGCCGAGCGCCACCTGTAGTAGCGCTCGACGCCACAAGTTGCCGCGGTGGGTGAACCGTCGTCGGGCATGATTCGTTCATCGAACGTGAGCACCTGCCGCCGAGACCGGGAGACGTGATGACCCAGCGCGACACGACTCCGACCGACGCCCGTGGTCCCGAGCTCCAGCGCCGGGTGGTGCTGCTCGGTGCTGGAGCCGTCGGCGTAGCCGGCGTGCTGGCGGCCTGCGGCGGAGGCGGCGACGACACTGCCGGAGGCACCGACACGGCCACGCCGACCACGGACACGTCGCCGAGCCCCGATGCGCCCGAGACACCGGCGCCGAGCCCGCAGGAGACGACCCCGCCGGCCGAGGAGAGCGGCGGAACCCCCCTGACGGCGACCGCAGACGTTCCGGTCGGCGGCGGGATCATCATCACGGCAGAGCAGATCGTCGTCACCCAGCCCACTGCGGGCGAGTTCAGGGCGTTCGGGAGCACCTGCACGCACCAGGGCTGCCAGGTCGCGAGAGTAGAGGACGGGTTGATCCAGTGCCCGTGTCATGGCAGCCGGTACTCCGTCGAGGACGGCTCGGTCCAGGTCGGCCCCGCCCCGTCGCCCCTGCCCGAGGTCGCCATCGTGGTCGAAGGAGACCAGGTGCTGCGCACCTGACGCGACCGCTGTCCGGCCCGACAAACGACGTCCGGCCGGACAACTAGGGTTGGTGGCTGTGCCCGACCCGTCCACGTATCGCCCAGCGCCGGGGTCGGTTCCGGACGAACCCGGCGTCTACCGCTTCAGCGACCCGGCCGGTCGGGTGGTCTACGTCGGCAAGGCCAAGAGCCTGCGCTCCCGGCTGGCGTCGTACTTCCAGGACCTCTCTGCGCTGCACCCGCGCACGCTGGCCATGGTGACGACCGCGGCCAAGGTCGAATGGACGGTCGTCCGGAACGAGGTCGAGGCGCTGCAGCTCGAGTACTCGTGGATCAAGGAGTTCGACCCGCGCTTCAACATCCGCTACCGCGACGACAAGTCCTATCCGTACCTCGCCGTGACGCTGGACGAGGAGTACCCGCGCGCCATGGTGATGCGGGGGGCCAAGAAGCGCGGCGTGCGGTACTTCGGGCCCTACGCGCACGCCTGGGCGATCCGCGAGACGCTCGACCAGCTCCTGCGTGTCTTCCCGGTGCGCAGCTGCTCGAAGGGCGTGTTCAAGCGTGCCGGGCAGGTCGGACGCCCGTGCCTGCTCGGGTACATCGGCAAGTGCTCCGCGCCGTGTGTTGGCCGGGTGAGTGCTGAGGAGCACCGCGCGATCGTGGACGATCTGGTCGCCTTCCTCGAGGGCCAGACCTCCACCTACATCCGCCGCCTCGAGCGAGAGATGCGCGCCGCCGCGGCCGAGACCGACTACGAGCGGGCGGCCCGCATGCGCGACGACATCGCCGCGCTGCGGCGGGCCATGGAGCAGAACGCCGTGGTCCTCGGCGACGCGACCGACGCCGACGTGGTCGCACTCGCTGAGGACCCGCTGGAGGTGGCCGTCCACATCTTCTATGTCCGCCGGGGCAGGGTACGGGGCCAACGCGGGTGGGTCGCCGACAAGAGCGACGACGCAACGACCGGCGAGCTGGTCGAGCGGTTCCTGCTGCAGCTCTACGGCGAGAACGGCGGCGAGGCCGTACCCCGGGAGATCGTCGTGCCGGTCCTTCCCGACGACCCGGACGAGACCCGGGCCCTGCACGACCTGCTCGCCGAGCTGCGCGGGGGGAGGGTCGACCTCAAGATTCCCCAGCGCGGCGACAAGCGCGCCCTCCTCGGCACCGTCGCCCGCAACGCTGCGCAGGCACTCGCGCTGCACAAGACCCGGCGGGCCAGCGACCTGACGACCCGCAGCCGCGCCCTCGAGGAGATCCAGCGCGCTCTCGACCTCGACGAGGCGCCGCTGCGGATCGAGTGCTACGACGTGTCCAACCTGCAGGGAACGGATGTGGTCGCGTCCATGGTCGTGTTCGAGGACGGGCTGCCGCGCAAGTCCGAGTACCGACGCTTCGCGATCCGCGGCCGGCAGGGCATCGACGACGTCGCGGCGATCCGCGAGGTGCTCGGCCGCCGGTTCCGCAGGCTCACCGAGGAGCGCGAGCCCGACTGTGCGGCGGCGCAGCCGCTCGACCCCGAGACCGGGCGTCCGCGCAAGTTCGCCTACGCGCCCGGCCTGGTCGTGGTCGACGGCGGCAAGCCTCAGGTCGGCGCGGCCAGGCTGGCCATGGACGAGGCCGGTGTCTCCGACATCCCCGTCGTCGGGTTGGCGAAGCGGCTGGAGGAGGTGGTCGTCGACGGTTCCGACGACCCGGTGATCCTGCCGCGGGCCAGCGAGGGGCTCTACCTCCTGCAGCGGATCCGCGACGAGGCGCACCGCTTCGCGATCACCTACCACCGGCAGCGGCGATCCCGGTCCATGGTCGACAGCCTGCTCGACGGCGTTACCGGCCTCGGGCCGGCCCGCCGCAAGGCCCTGCTCGCGCACTTCGGGTCGCTCAAGCGCCTGCGCGCCGCCACGGCCGATGAGATCGCGGCGGTGCCGGGCTTCGGAACCCGAACCGCCGAGGCCGTGGTCGAGGCAGTTGCCCAGCGTCGTCCGTCGCCCTCGGTCAACATGGCCACGGGTGAGATCCTCGACGCGGACTCTCCGTCGACCTGAGGAGCGGACGTGACCGAGACCGGCGAAGCACCCGAACTCCTGCTGGTCACCGGCATGTCGGGGGCGGGAAAGACCGCGGCAACGGCCTCGCTGGACGACCTCGGCTGGTTCGTCGTCGACAACCTGCCGCCGTCGTTGCTGATGGAGCTCGTCGACACGGTGACCGAGCGGACTCCGCACCGGCGGATCGCCGTCGTCGCCGACGTACGCGGCGGGGTGTTCTTCGGTGAGTTACGCGGGGCGCTCGACGAGCTCGCGGCGCGCGGCCTGCGTCCCTACGTCCTGTTCCTCGAAGCCGGCGACGAGGCGCTGGTGCGCCGGTTCGAGTCGGCGCGCCGTCCTCATCCGTTGCAGGGAGAGGGCCGCGTCCTCGAGGGCATCAAGCGCGAACGTGAACAGCTCGCGGAGCTTCGGGCAGGTGCGGACCTCGTCGTCGACACGTCGCTGCTCAACGTGCACGAGCTGGCCAGGCGGATCCGGACGGCCTTCGAGGGGGAGG
>JBOGDU010000209.1:0-16771 GCA_050743145.1 Jiangellaceae bacterium
GTCAGGTAGTAGTTCTTGACGTACTGCTGGGTGATGGTCGAGCCTCCGCCGGCGATCTCGCCGCCCCGGAGGCTGTCCCAGCCCGCCCGGATGATGCCGACGGGGTCGAATCCGTCGTTCTCGTAGAAGGTGCGGTCCTCTGCGGCCACCACGGCCTGCCGCACGTGTTCCGGGACCTCCTCGATGCCGACGCTCTCGCGGTTCTCGGCGCTGAACCTGCCCAACTCGGTCTTGCCGTCGTTCCAGTAGACGATCGTCGCCTGCGAGGTGGAGAAGTCATTGGCCGTCGGCACGTCGGTCATGGCGAACGCGACCCCTACGCCGAGGATCCCGAGCACGAACAGGCCCAGGCCCGCGAGGGAGACCTTCTTCCACGTCAGCCATCGTCGCCAGCCGCGCTTAGGGTCCTTGTCGGCCGCGTACCGCCGCGCGCGTCGCCCGCCCCCGCCCGGTGTCGACGGGCCGACCCCGGTCGACGCCCGGGTCCTGGCCGGACCGGCGCCGCCGCCACGGATACCGCGGTCCACACCGGTTCCGGCGGGTCGGGGGCCAGGACGCCGCGGCGCGACCGGATCAGCGTAGGGACGCGACGCCGATGCAACATTCCGGCGGGTACCGGCCGGGCGTCGTCGTTCGTGGCTCACAGGGGATCTCTGCTCGGTAGGGGACATAGCAGGTATGACGGCACCGGGGGCAGCCTACGACGCTCCCACCTCTACAGCCCAAAGCCAAGACCGTCAGCTCGGTCTCGGGGGCGTCCGGGTGCGACCTTGCGTACCACGTGCCGGCGCACTATCGTCTCCAGCATATCAATTCGATGTATCGACTCGATACATCGAACCGACAGTCGCCGGAGGAGCATACCGCCGTGGGCAAGCGTGCAGAGGCGCTGGAGCTGGCCGTACTCGGCCTGCTCCACGACGCGCCGATGCACGGCTACGAGCTTCGCAAGCAGGTCAACGCGTTGCTGGGCTGGGGTCGGGCCTTCTCTTACGGCACGCTCTACCCCTGCCTCAAGGAACTCGTACACCGCGGCTTCCTGGCCGAGGACTCCCCAGGCGAAGCCGCCGCCGCGCATCTCGGCGGACGTCGGAGCAAGATCGTCTACAAACTGACTCCGGAAGGTAAGGAGCGGTTCGCCGACCTGCTCGCGCAGGCCGGCCCGTCGTCGTGGGACGACGAGCAGTTCGGAGTCCACTTCGCGTTCTTCGCGCGGGCCGACGCGGCCACGCGGATGCGCATCCTCGAGGGCCGCAGGACCCGCCTGCAGGAGCGGCTCGAGCAGTTCCGCTCCGCGCTGCAACGGACCCGGGAACGGCTCGACGCCTACACCCTCGAGCTCCAGAGCCATGGCCTGGAGTCGGTCGAGCGCGAGGTCCGGTGGCTCGACCAGCTCATCGCCGTCGAACGACGAGGGGACGACCGGGCGGAGCGATCACCTCGCAGGGTCGTCCGTGCACAAGGCGACGAGTCGGCCGAAGAGCAAGGACTGGACCGGCGGGGGGACGAACCGACCGCAACCGAGAACCCAGCGCGAGCACCGAGGCGGGGCACTGCGTTCCGCCAGGGGGCCGGCGCCCTGCCGTCCCGCCCCGCAGAGTGAAAGGAAAGCCGATGACTTCGGTTCGGGTAGCCATAGTCGGCGTGGGCAACTGCGCCGCCTCGCTCGTCCAAGGCGTCCGCTATTACCGCGACGCCGACCCGGCGCAGAAGGTGCCCGGTCTGATGCATGTCCAGTTCGGCGACTACCACGTCCGTGACGTCGAGTTCGTCGCCGCGTTCGATGTCGACGCCAAGAAGGTCGGCATCGACCTCGCCGACGCGATCGGTGCGAGCGAGAACAACACGATCAGGATCTGCGACGTGCCGGCCACCGGCATCACCGTCCAGCGTGGCCACACCCTCGACGGGCTCGGCAAGTACTACCGCCAGACCATCACCGAGTCCGACGAGATGCCGGTCGACGTGGTCGCGTCGTTGCGCGCGGCGCGTGCCGACGTGCTCGTCTGCTACCTGCCGGTCGGTTCCGAGCAGGCCGCCAAGTTCTACGCGCAGTGTGCGATCGACGCCGGGGTCGCGTTCGTCAACGCCCTACCCGTCTTCATCGCCGGCACGAAGGAGTGGGCGGACAGGTTCACCGCCGCAGGCGTCCCGATCATCGGCGACGACATCAAGTCGCAGATCGGCGCGACCATCACGCATCGCGTGCTCGCCAAGCTCTTCGAGGACCGCGGGGTGACTGTCGACCGCACCTACCAGCTCAACGTCGGCGGCAACATGGACTTCAAGAACATGCTCGAGCGCGAGCGGTTGGAGTCGAAGAAGATCTCCAAGACCCAGTCGGTCACCTCCCAGTTGGTCGACGAGATCGCACCGCGCAACGTCCACATCGGCCCGTCCGACTACGTCGAGTGGCTCGACGACCGCAAGTGGGCGTTCATCCGCCTCGAGGGCCGCAACTTCGGTGACGTGCCGGTGAGCCTCGAGTACAAGCTCGAGGTTTGGGACTCGCCCAACTCGGCGGGCATCATCATCGACGCCATCCGTGCGGCCAAGATCGCGAAGGATCGCGGCATCGGTGGTCCGATCCTCTCGGCATCGTCCTACTTCATGAAATCGCCACCGGAGCAGTACTCGGACGACGTCTGCCGCGACCTGGTCGAGAAGTTCATCGCCGGAGCGGTCGAGCGCTGACCCGCGAGGCATTCGCGACCCCGAGGATCGAGGGTCGGCGCAGCCCCCTGCGGAATGGTCGGTTTGGGGGTTTGGCGCATCGTCGGGCACCCTAGAGCGTCCACCTCGTGTTTCACGGACTGTCCAGCTATTGACAGGATGCGGTTCAGATGGGAAGCGTCATCTACCGTCTCATGCCGTGACACCGCACAGCCGTGGCGGCGTAGCCGTGGCCGTGCGCGGTCGACGACGCCGTTCGGGGGAAGAATGAAAGGACCGACCGATGACGCGGAACCCGCGAGGACACCGGAGCAACACGACCGGCGTCGCCAAGCGGGCGCACGCGACCCAGCGCCCCACCGCGGCTGATCAACCCGAGACGGCGAGGCCGACGCACCAGCCGAGGGTTACGTCGGTCTGGCGCTCCTTCCTTCACGACCGCAGCGTGCGGTCGCGGGTGGGCGCGCTGGTCCTGCTCCCCCTGTTGGGCGCGCTCGTCCTCGGTGCCTTCCTCTTCCGCGACGCCCTCACTCGGGCAACGACCACGAGCGGTGTCGAGCGCAACGCCCGGGTCGCCGTCACCGCCCTGGTTGCTGCCGAGCGCCTTCAGGACGAACGTGACGTCTCCGGTCTGTTCGATGTCGGCGCCACCGGCCAGGGAGCCGTCGCCGACGCGCGGAATGCCACCGACCAGGCCGTCGCCACTTTCACCGAGCAGGTGGGTGAGCTACCCGACGACGTCAGCCCGACCGTGGCCGAGGCCCGCCGTAGCAGCGAGGTCCAACTGGGACTGCTCGACGCCTACCGCGGGTCGCGGGACATCGTGCTCGAGCCGTATGACGAACCCGGTGTCGACGACTACAACCTGATGGTCTTGGCGCTGCTCAAGTTCGTGCAGGCCAGCGGCGCGGACTCTACCGACGCCGCGCTCGTGGTCGACATCGACGCGCTCGACTCGCTGGCCCGCGCGACGGAGACGGCCTCGGTCGAGCGAGGGCTGCTCGCCCATGTGCTCTCGTCCGGTGACCCCCTCACCGACCCCGAGCGTCAGCGTGAAGCGATCTCCGTGGGCGAGCAGGACTACCTGCTCTCCCGCTTCCTCTCCACCGCCGAGCCCGAGGTCCGCGCGCGCTACTACTCCGAGCTGCCGGCCACGCTCGGTGCTGTCGCCGGTATCCGTGCCAATGCGCTGGCCACCGGGGAGGAACCCGACGCCACACCCGAGGAGTGGTACCAGGCATCCACCGGCCGCATCGATGTCCTGCGCGACATCCAGGCCGGCCTGGCCGACACCGTCATCGAGCAGGCGTCCAGCACGGCGACCCGGTCGCAGATCGCGGCCGGCGCCTCCGCAGCCGCGATCCTCATCGTGCTGGCCGCGACGGTCGCCCTTGCGGCCGCTGTCGCACGATCGATCATCCGCCCGTTGCGCCGCCTGCGCGGGGCGGCTCTCGAGACCGCCGACGTCGGCCTGCCGGCGCTGGTGTCGCGGATCCAGAGCGACGGGCCGGCGGTCATCCGCAATGTCGGCTACGCCGTCAAGCCCGAAGGCAGGGACGAGATCGGGCAGGTCGCGAATGCGTTCAACGAGGTCCACTCCACCGCCGTGCGGGTAGCCGGCGAGCAGGCTCTGCTGCGCCAGAACCTCGACACGATCGTGGTCAACCTGTCCCGCCGTACCCAGGGCTTGGTAGACCGTCAGCTCGGCGAGATCGAACAGCTCGAGGCCCGAGAGCGTGACGCCGACCAGCTCGGGACCCTGTTCCGAATCGACCATCTCGCCACTCGCGTCCGCCGGCATGCCGAGAGCCTGCTGGTCCTCGCCGGCGTCGAGGAGATGCGCCGCACCGGCACGGCCGCGCCCGTCCTCGACGTCGTCCGTACCGCCGTCGGCGAGGTCGAGCAGTACCCGCGGGTGAAGTTCGGTGTGATGCCCACCGACCTCGTGACGCCCGCCGCCGTCGACGACGTGGCCCACCTGCTGGCCGAGCTGCTGGACAACGCCACCGAGTTCTCGGCACCGTCGACGCCGGTCATGATCACCAGTCAGCCCCTGCTCGGCGGCGGCCTGCGGATCCAGGTCGCCGACTCCGGTCTCGGCATTCCTGCCAACCAGCTCGTCTCCCTCAACGAACGCCTTCGTGAGCCCGGCGACATCGACGTCGCCGCGTCCCGCACCCTGGGCCTCTACGTCGTCGCACGGCTTGCCGCCCGCCACGGCATCGTCGTCCGGCTCGTACCCGGTGACCCCGGCGGCACCATCGCCCAGGTCGATCTGCCCGCGCACCTGGTGGTGTCCCCGCTCGACACGACCGACGGGGTCGCACCAGTACGAGCCGAGCCGCAGGCCCCGTCGCCGCTTCTGGGTGGGGTCTCGATCGAGGAGCAGGTCCGCCGGGCCGTCGCGCAGTCCCCGACCACCCGCCCGACCGAGCCGCCCTACGGCTCCCCACCGCTTCCGTCCAGGCCGCTGTCGATACCGCCTCCGCAGGCGCAGCCGCCGGCGCGCCCGGTCCAACCGGTCAACGGTCTGGTCGGTGCCAAGGGCCTACCCACGCGCACGCCCCGCTCGTACGACCAGCCGGAACGGCCGCCGGAGCGCTCGCTGCGTGCACCCGAACCTCCGCTGCCCGAGGCGGACGCTCCGATCTACGAGGAAGTGCGCTCGGCCTGGTTCCAGCGCGGCGGTGGCCCGATCGACTGGTCCAGCCCCGCCGACGAGGGCTGGCGGCGAGCGGCGGCGGCGCTGCGGACCGCCGAGGAGGCCGCGAGTGCACGGCGCACGCACCGCGAAGAGGCCGAACGCACACCGGCCACGCAACCCGCGCCGTCGCCGCCGGAACGCGGCACCCCCGAGCCCGAGGTCGAGGAGCCCGCGTACAGCACCTCCGGCCTGCCGGTGCGCCGGCGCGGCGCGACCCTGGTGCCGGGCTCGATCGCCGAGGTGGTCGGGGACGCTCCGACCACCCAGCCCGCCGTGACCGAGAAGGACGCCACCCAGGTGGCCTCTACCCTGGCCAACCTCCAGCGTGGGGTGAGCCGTGGTCGGAAGGAGACCAGCGGCTGGGTACCCAAGCGACCTGATGATCCCGAGAGGAGCAATCCGTGACCAGCGCCTCGAACGAGGAGCTCAGCTGGCTGCTCGAGCGATTCGTCGACCGGACCCCGGGTGCTGCACACGCCGTCGTCGTGTCGGCGGACGGTCTTCACCTGGCCGGTTCCCAGGGGATGCCACGTGAGCGCGGCGAGCAACTCGCCGCCGTGGTGTCCGGGCTGGCCAGCCTGACCGTCGGCGCCTCGATGATCCTCGGCGCCGGGCAGGTCCAGCAGACCTTGGTCGAGATGGCACAGGGATACCTGCTGGTCATGGCGATCCGGGACGGTGCCCATCTGGCGGTGCTGGCCGCCGCCGGATCCGAGCTCGGCCAGGTGGGCTACGAGATGGCGCTGCTCGTCGAGCGTGTCGGCGCCGTTCTGAGCCCAGCAGCCCGCGTCGGGTGATCAGCGTGGTCGGGGCAGGAGCGGTTCGGTGACGGCGCCGGATGGTGGGCGGGTCCGCCCCTACCTGGCGACCCGTGGCCGCACCCGCCCGGTCCAGGAGACGGCGCTGGAGGCCCTGGTCTCCTCCACCCAGGCCGGCCGGGCGCACGGGATCGACCCGGAACCCGAGCGCGAGCGCATCCTGCGCATCTGCCACTCCCCACGGTCGGTCGCGGAGGTCGCCGCGATCGTCCGGATACCGCTCGGGGTGGCCCGGGTGCTTGTTGCCGATCTCGAGGCCGAGGGCCTCGTCCACGTCGCGGATCCCCTGGTGGCCTACGCCGGAGCGGTGGAGCCCGCCCGCGACCTGAATGTGCTCGAAAGGGTGAGGGATGGCCTTCGTCGACTCTGAGGTCTCCGGAGGCGCACGCGCCACGAAGGACGCCCTCTCGGTCAAGATCGTCGTCGCCGGTGGGTTCGGCGTCGGCAAGACGACACTCGTCGGAGCGGTCAGCGAGATCGAACCGCTGCGTACCGAGGCGTTGATGACCGAGGCGTCCACACCGGTCGACGACCTGTCCATGCTCCCCGACAAGACGACCACCACGGTCGCCATGGACTTCGGTCGGATCACCCTCGCCGAAGACCTCGTCCTCTACCTGTTCGGGACGCCGGGCCAGAACCGCTTCTGGTTCATGTGGGACGACATCACCCGCGGCGCGATCGGTGCCGTCGTGCTGGTGGACACGCGCCGGCTGGCGGACTGCTTCGGTGCCGTCGACTACGTCGAGCAGCGCGGCATCCCGTTCGTGGTCGCGATCAACGCGTTCAACGGCGTGCAGCAGCACACCGTCGACGAGGTACGCGACGCGCTGCAGGTGAGCACCGAGGTGCCCTTCGTCGTTTGCGACGCGCGCGAGCGCGAGTCGGTCAAGAAGGTGCTCGTCCGCCTCGTCGAGCACGCGATGGCGGTCGTTCGCCAGGGCTGACCGGCGGGCTCGGCGCCCTAGGCTGCCGTCATGGGCCTCGCCGGCGGGTTCGTCACCGACCTGCGCATCGTGCTGCGCGGCCGCGGCTTCCGCCGGCTGTTCGCGGTCCGTGTCTCCGGGCAACTCGGCGACGGCGTCTTCCAGGTCGCGATGGCGTCCTACGTGTTCTTCTCGCCCGAGCGCCACGCCACGGCACCGGCGGCGGCGCAGGCCTTCGCCGTCCTGCTGCTGCCGTACTCGTTGGTGGGGCCGTTTGCCGGCGTCCTGCTCGACCGGTGGAGCCGTCGCCAGGTGCTGCTCGTGGCCAACCTGCTGAGGGCCGGCCTGGTGATGCTCGTCGCGGCGGTTCTGGCCGGCGGCGGGGGCGGCCCGGTGCTGCTCGCAACCGCGCTGGCCGTGCTGTCGGCGAACCGGTTCATCCTGGCCGGCCTCAGCGCGGCTGTTCCGCACGTCGTGCCGCGGCACGAGTTGGTCATGGCCAACGCGGTGTTCCCGACCAGCGGCACCGCAGCCGCGATGACCGGCACGGTCCTCGGCTTCCTGGTGCGCCAGGCCGTCTCCTCCGATGCAGTACTCGCCGTCGTCACGGCAGGCCTCTACCTGATGGCGGGGCTGCTCGCGCTCTCCCTGGGTCGCGACCTGCTGGGTCCCGACGACGACCCAGCTCGCCCGTCGGCTCGCGTTGCGGTCCGGCGGGTCATGGCCGGCCTGGTCGACGGTGCGCGGCACGTCGGGGAACGGCGACCGGCGGCGTGGGGCCTCGCCGCGATCGGCTCCCACCGATTCTTCTACGGCATCTCGACGGTCGCGATGATCCTGCTGTGCCGCAACTACTTCCATGATCCGGCCGACGTGGACGCCGGGCTGGCCACTCTGGCACTCGTCCTCGGCGTCTCCGGGGCCGGATTCCTGGCCGCGGCGCTCGCGACTCCCGTCGCGGCGCGCCGGATGCGCAAGGAGACATGGGTGACGGTTCTGCTTGCCCTGGCCGCCATCGTGGGGATCGTGCCCGGGGCCCTGTTCACCGTTCCCGCGGTGCTGGTGGCCGCGTTCTTCCTCGGCGTCGCGTCCCAGGGCATCAAGATCGTCGTGGACACGCTCGTCCAGGAGAACGTCGAAGATGCCTACCGAGGCCGGGTGTTCTCCTTCTACGACGTGCTGTTCAATGTGTCCTTCGTCGGCGCGGCCACGTTCGCGGCCTTGACGCTGCCGCCGTCGGGCAAGTCCTACGTCGTCATGGGGATCGTCTCGGCCGGTTACGCGGTGACGGCCTTCGCGTACGCGCGCGCGTCCTCGGACCGCGCCACCCAGCGCTCGGACAGCGCAGGTGCGCACCGCCTCGATCGAGCGGCGGAGTAGCCCGGCCAGGTCCGACCGGCTTGATGCCCCGGTCAGCCCGCGCTCTCGGGCTGGCCGGCCCACCAGCGCAGCAGTTCCTCCCGAGCCGCCGCCGGGTCGAGCGGCCCCTTGTCCAGGCGGAGCTCGAGCAGGTGCCGGTAGGCCCTCCCGACGACCGGCCCCGGTGGCACGCCGAGGATCTCCATGATCGCGTTGCCGTCGAGGTCGGGGCGGAGCGCCGCGAGTTCCTCCGCCTCGGCCAGCCGTGCGATCCGCTGCTCCAGGTCGTCGTACGACCTCGCCAGCGCCAGGGCCTTCCGGCGGTTGCGCGTCGTGCAGTCGGCCCGGGTCAGCACGTGCAGGCGGTCGAGCAGGGGCCCCGCGTCGCGGACGTAACGCCGCACGGCGGAGTCGGTCCACTCGCCGCCGCCGTACCCGTGGAAGCGCAGGTGGAGCTCGACCAGCTTCGCGGCGTCGTTCACCACCGCATTGGGGAACTTCAACGCCGTCAGCCGCTTGCGAGCGATCTTCGCGCCGATGACGTCGTGGTGGTAGAAGCTCACTCCGCCGCCGGGCTCGAAGCGTCGCGTCCTCGGCTTGCCGATGTCGTGCAACAGGGCCGCCAACCTGGTGACGAGGTCGGGCCCACCGTCCGGTAGCCGTGGCTCGAGGCCGACCGCCTGCTCCAGCACGATGAGCGAGTGCTCGTAGACATTCTTGTGCCGGTGGTGCTCGTCGATCTCCATCCGCAGCTGGGGCAGCTCGGGAAGCACGCGGTCGGCCAGCCCGGTGTCGACGAGCAGGCGCAGGCCGGTCACCGGCCGCTCGGAGAGCAGGAGCTTGACCAGTTCGTCGCGGATCCGTTCGGCGGAGATGATCGAGATCCGGTCGGCCATGGCGGCCATCGCAGCCACGACCTCGGATCCGACCCGGAAGCCGATCTGCGATGCGAACCGGGCAGCACGGAGCATCCGCAGCGGGTCGTCGGAGAAGGACGATTCGGGCGTCGCCGGGGTGCGGATGACCCGCCGGGTCAGGTCGTCGAGTCCCCCGTGCGGGTCGACGAACTCGTGCGAGGGAAGGCGGACTGCCATCGCGTTGACCGTGAAGTCGCGCCGCACGAGGTCGTCGAGGATCGACTCGCCGTACGACACCATGGGCTTGCGGCTGGACGGGTCGTAGGCGTCGGCACGGTAGGTCGTCACCTCGATGTGGAACTCGCCCCGGCGGGCACCGATGGTGCCGAATGCGGCACCGACGTCCCACACGGCGTCGGCCCAGTCCGACAGCAGGGACTTGGTCTGCTCAGGCCGCGCGGACGTCGTCAGGTCGAGATCGGACCCGAGCCGGTCGAGCAGGGCATCGCGGACGGAGCCGCCCACGAGTGCGATCTCGTGTCCGGCAGCGGTGAAGACGGCCCCCAGCTCATCGACCACCGGCGCGACCCGCAGCAGGTGCTGCACGGCCCGTCGCTGGGCATCGCTGAGGGATGCCTTGTCGGGCGACCCGTCCGTCGGTGGCTCGGTCACGACGCACCAGGGTACGGGTCGGCCGGACGGCTGCCGAAGTCGTGCGGGTGATCTATCCATGCCCGCTCCGGGAGGACTACGCTGCCCGCGCCTTGGCGGGAGACCCTGGAGGACACGGCATGAGTTTCGACGTCCTGGGCGAGCTGAACTGGCTCGCCGTCATCGTGGCCGCACTCGCGTACTTCGCCCTGGGCGCGCTCTGGTACGCACCCCCGGTCATGGGGAAGACGTGGATGGCCGCCGGCGGGATGGAGATGCCCGCGGACGACCAGCGACCGGGCCCCGGCATCTACGTGGTACCACTGATCGGAAGTGTCCTCTCCGCGGTCGCGCTCGGCATGCTCGCCGAGGCCTCCGGCACGGACACCGTTGGTGCGGGTTTCGTGCTCGGGCTGGTCGCCGCCGTCGGGTTCGCGCTGGCGATCGCGATGGTGACGGCCACGTTCGAGTCGAACAAGCCGAAGCCGATGGTCTGGGGCGCGATCAACGCGGGTTACCACGCGCTGGGCATCATCGTCGCAGCGCTGATCATCGGCGCCTGGCAGTAGCCCGCGACCCGGTCTGCGGCGGCCGTCGGCCACGTTGTCCGATGTCGGCAGACTGCGCGGATACCCTTGGACGGTGCCCGGCCTCCCCTTCCCGTCCCGATCCACCGACGGCGCGGGGAGACGACGCACCCGCCGCAGCGGATCCGACGGCGGGAGCGGACGCCGGCTGCGGTCGGTGCGGGAGACATCGGCGGGCGGTCTGGTCGTCGACAGGCTCGGTGCTGCCACCACCGCCGTCCTGATCGGCCGCATCGACCGGCGGGGCAGGCTCGAGTGGGTGCTGCCCAAGGGCCACGTCGAGCCGGGTGAGACCGCCGAGCAGGCAGCCGTGCGCGAGGTTCGGGAGGAGACTGGGCTGCACGCACGGATCGTGTCGGCCCTGGGGCCGGTCGAGTACTGGTTCGTCGCCGACGGTCGCCGGGTGCACAAGACCGTGCACCACTACCTGCTGGAGGCTACCGGCGGAACGTTGGGAACGGAGGACGGGGAAGTGAGCGAGGTGGCCTGGGTGCCACTCGACGAGCTCGTGGATCGGCTGCGTCACGCCTCCGAGCGGCGCCTGCTCGTTCGGCTCCCCGACCTGCTGCGGGAGGCGAACGCGACGTGAGAAGCAGGTCTTCCCTGCTCGTGGCGTTTCTCGTCGTCGCGACGGGTCTGCCGGCCACGCCTGCCGCGCTGGCGCAGGACACCACGGGCACCGATGACGAGCCGACCGTGCATGCCTTCCTCCACACGGTCCAGCCCGCGGCTCCCGAGCCCGGCGACACGCTGGTTCTGGCCGGCACCGTCGAGAACACCGGCGACCAACCGCTGCACGACGTCCAGGCCCTGCTCCGCTACAGCCGGAACCCGTTGACCGACCGGTCCGACATTCGCACGATCCCGACCGACCGGCGAGTGGCATGGGGCCAGCGCAACATCGACTACTTCGACCCCCTCGCCGATCCGCTCCCTCCAGGGGCGTCCGCCGACTACCGGCTCGAGGTTCCTGTCGACGAGATGGGGTTCGGCGCTCCCGGTGTCTATGCGGTCGGTGTCGACATCCGGGTGGACGGCGACTCGCCGGGCAGTCGGCTCACGGTCGACACCTCACGGACGGTCATTCCGTGGTTGGCCGGCGCCGATCCGCTGCCAGAGATTTCCGTCGCGCTGCTGTGGCCGCTCGCGGCACAGCCGTCACTGTTGCCGGACGGCACACTGGCCGGTGAGGGGGTGGCCGAGCAGATCGCTCCCGGCGGCTCGCTGTCCGCGCTGGTCGAGGCGCCTGCAGACGCTCCGGTCACCTGGGTCGTCGATCCCGACCTGCTCGGCACGGTCGAGGCCATGGCCGACGGCTACGAGGTCACCGCCGAGGACGGT
This sequence comes from Jiangellaceae bacterium, assembly GCA_050743145.1. GTDB lineage: Bacteria > Actinomycetota > Actinomycetes > Jiangellales > Jiangellaceae > DASRTE01. Next base: position 11,917 of record JBOGDU010000209.1, read on the forward strand.
TCTACGACCGCTGGCCGCGGTGCGGCCGATGCCGTGGCCTGGGGAGAGGCGTTCGCCGCGGCCGTCGGCGACGACGAGCCGTCCATCCTTCCGTACGCCAACCCCGACCTGCAGGCGGTCGCCCGCGCCGACACCGCCGCGGCGGCCGACACAGCCAGGCAGGCGTTCGCCCGCACCCGCGCATGGCTCAGCGAGCGGCCGACGACCGGGCGCGCCGGCCTCGCCTGGCCCGCGGGCGGTGCCGCCGACGAGGCGACGCTCTCCGCGCTGGCGTCGGCGGGAGCCAGGACCGTCGTCCTGTCCGCAGACAACGTCCGGCCGACCACCACCGGCCCCATCGCGAGGGTGGCTGCCGGCGACCGCGAACTCGACACCGTCCTGGTCGACGGCGGGCTCGAGGCCGCGGTGAGCGGTGCACTCACCGCCCCGGATCCGGCCGCAGCCGCGCTCCGCCTCCGGCAGAGCTGGCTGGCCGAGACCGCGCTCGTCGGCCTGGATGCCCAGAACGCCGGCGGCGTCCCGGCACATCTCGTCGCCGCGGCACCGTACGGGTGGCACCCCGATCCCGGCGTCGCACAGGCTCTCGTCGACGTCTGGACCACGACCCCGTGGATCTCGGCGACTCCCCTCGCGGCCGTCGAGGCTCCGGCCGACCCGATCGTCGTCACCCCGCGCCCTGGATCCGGCGTCGCCGGGGGCGAGCTGTCCGAGGCGTACCTCGCCTCGGTGTCCGAGCTTCGCGACCAGACCGCGCACTACCAGGCGCTGGTGGCGGAGCCCGACCCGCTGACCGAGCAGCTCGAGATCGCTGCCCTCCGGGCTCTCGCCTCCCTCTGGCGTGACGATCCGGACGCCGGGCGCGCCTTCACCGAGCTCGCCACCGCGCAGGCGACGTCCCGCCTCGCCCAGGTGTCGGTGCTCGTGCCCGAATCCGTCACGCTGTCCAGCCGGAAGGGCGGCTTCCCGCTCACGGTCAGCAACGGCCTGGACCGCACCGTGGTCGTCAGACTCGAGCTCACCGCTGACATCCCCGACCGGATCACGGTCGAGGACGTTCCACCGCAGCCGGTCGAGGCGGGTGAGAACGCGTCGGTCGATGTCACCGCCGAAGCGGCGACCAACGGCAAGGTGGCGGTGACCGTTCAGCTGACCGCGACCGACGGGTCGCCGCTGGGGCCGGCGCAGCGGATGGTGGTCAACGCGACCGACTACGGCACGATCGGGTGGTTCGTCGCTGGCGGCGCGGCGCTGTTGTTCCTCGGGGCGGCAGTCGGCAGGGTGCTCCGACGCCGGCGGCCGGTGGACGACATCGTGGTGCCCGCCGAGCCACGGCGCCTGCGGGAGACCGCCCGGTGACCATCACCGCCCGACGCGGCCTGCTCGGCCCCAGTGTCGTCATGGCCGCCGGCACGGCGGTGTCGCGGCTGACCGGCTTCGGCCGCGCGATGATCATCGCTGCGGCACTCGGTCTCGGCGTGACGGCGGACACGTTCAACGTTCCCAACGTCATCCCGACGACGCTGTACATCCTGGTCGGCGGTGGCGTGCTCAACTCGGTTCTCGTCCCTGCCCTCGTCCGGGCGATCAAGGAGGACGCCGACGGCGGCGAGGCGTACAGCCAGCGGTTGTTCAGCGTCGTCGTGGTCGTCCTCGGAGTCGCCACCCTGGTGTCGGTCCTGGCGGCGCCGTGGATCGTCCGCGTGTTCGTCAGTCCGGAGTACCTGACGCCGCGGCTGGAACCGTTCTTCGACAACATGGTGATGTTCGCCCGGTTCTGCCTCCCGCAGATCTTCTTCTACGGCCTGTACGTCCTGATCGGGCAGATGCTCAACGCTCGAGGGCGGTTCGGTCCGATGATGTGGGCGCCGATCGTCAACAACGTCGTGGCCATCGCCGTCTTCGCGGCGTTCATCGTGGCCATGGGCACGAACACCGATCGGCCCTTCACCGACACCGAGGTGCTGTTGCTGGGCCTCGGATCCACGGCAGGCGTCGCCGCGCAGGCGCTGGTCCTGCTGCCGGTGCTTCGGCGCACGGGGTTCCGGACCCGGTTCCGGACCGATTGGCGCCATGCCGGCCTCGGCACGGCGGCACGTCTCGGTCTGTGGACGATCGCGTTCGTCCTTGTCAACCAGGTGGCGTACCTGTTCGTCGTCAGGACGGCGACCGGTGGTGCGGCGGGGGCCTTCGTCGACGCCAGCACGGCCGGGGCCGGCTATTCCGTCTACGCGAACGCGATGTTGATCATGATGGTGCCGCACTCGGTGATCACGGTCTCGTTGGCGACCGCGCTGCTGCCGCAGCTGTCCGACCATGCGGCGGACGGCAACGTGACGCTGGTCCGTGACCGGCTGACCGCTGCCATGCGTACGTGCCTGGCCGTCATCGTGCCCGTAGCCGCCTTGCTCGCCGCCCTGTCGGTCCCGTTCGTCGCACTGTTGTTCGATCACGGGGCTGCGACCGACGACACCGGTGAGCTGGCGGCGACGCTGGCCGCCCTGGTGCCGGGGCTGATCGCGTTCACCGTCCATTACCTCGTTCTGCGCGGGTTCTACGCGCTGCAGGACACCCGGACGCCGTTCTTCGTCCAACTCTGGGTCTCCGGCACCGTCGTCGCCGTGGCGCTGCTCATCGCCACGACCGGACCGGCCCGAGTCACCGTGCTGCTGGCCGCCGGCTTCAGCCTTGCCTACGTCGTCGGCGCGACGGTGAGCATCGGCCGGTTGGGTCGCCGCATCGGCGGCATGCCGCGATGGCCGCTGTTCGTGCACATCGTCCGGCTCCTCGTGCCCGCGACCGTGGGCGCCGCCGCCGCCTACGCCATGGCGACCGTGCTGGACCGCCCGCTCGACGGGCTGGTCGGCTGGCTCGGCGACCTCGTGGCCCTGGCCGCAGGGGCCACGGTGGGTCTCCTGCTGTACGTGGCTCTCGGGTACCTGCTGCGGATTTCAGAGATCCGCGAGGCCGTCGCAATGGTCCGGCGCCGAGTTCGGCGTCAGCCGCCTAGCATGAGGTCGCACGGGGGTCCGGTCTCCGGTCCGCCGGCCGGAGACGACCCGTCCCCCCGCTCGACACCGGGAGATCCGTGAGCGAGCCGGCCGTCGGGCCCGGGCGCGTGCTGGCCGGGCGCTACCGCGTCGAGGACCTCCTCGACGAGGACGCCGGCGTCCGCACCTGGCGTGCTGTCGACGAGGTCCTCAGCCGGCCCGTGCTCGTGCAGACCCTCCCGACCGCCGATCCGCGCGCGGAGCAGATCACCGACGCCGGCCGGGCGGCCGCCCTGGTGCGCGACTCCCGCTTCCTGCAGGTCCTCGACGTCGACGTCGAGGACGACATCGCCTACGTCGTCCGGGAGTGGATGTCCGGCCGCGACCTGTCCGTGCTCCTTGCCGGCGGCCCGCTGAGCCCTGACCAGGCCGGCGCACTGGCCCGCCAGGTCGCCGAGGCGCTGGCCGCGGCCCACGGCGACGGACTCACCCACCTCCTGCTGCGCCCAGGATCCGTGCTCATCACACCGGACGGCGGCGTGAAGGTCGCCGGACTCGCCACGGAGGCCGCCGTTCACGGCGCGTCAGCCGGTGATCCCGGTGCGATCGACGCCGCAGGCGTGGGCAGCGTGCTGTACGCGGCGCTCACCGGGCGCTGGCCCGACGATGGCGGTCAGGGGCTACCCCGAGCCCCCACGATCGACGGCCGCGTCGCGTCGCCGCGACAGGTGCGCCCCGGCGTCCCCCGCCTGCTCGACGAGATCGCCGACCGGACCCTGGGCAATGCAGCCCGCCACCACGCCGCCCCTCTGCGCAGCCCCGCCGAGATCGTCGACGCCCTCACCTCGGGTACGACGACCGGCCGCGTGAACGGGCTGCTCGGCGGATTCGAGGACACGGGGACCGACACCGGTCGGCCACCCGCGGTGCTCGACTCGCCTTCAGTGCCCTTCACTCCGACCGGAGCCGCGCCGGCGCCGCGCCGGCTGGACCAGCGGGCGATCCGGGGATCCGGACGGCTCGGCCGTGCCGTGGGCATCCTCGCCGGCGCACTCCTCCTCGTCGCCGCCACGCTGGTGGGCCTGCAGTTGCTGCTCAGCGCCGTCGACGGCGGCGACGGCGACGGCGAGCAGGCCGGGCCCACGACGAACACGACACCGGAGCCGACCACAGCCCAACCGGCACCGGAACCCACTCCGCTGGCGATCTCCTCCGCCACCGACTTCGACCCGCAACCCGAGGGCAGCGGGGACGAGAACCCCGAGGACGCGCCGCTCGCGGTCGACGGCGACCCGGAGACCTCCTGGGTCACGCAGAACTACTTCGACCCGTTGGAGGACCAGAAGCCGGGTGTCGGCCTGTACGTGGACCTCGGCGCGGCCTTGCCGGTGGTCGGCCTGAACCTGACCTTGGTCGGCGACGACTCCGGCCTGGAGATCCGGGTGCCGTCCGGCGATGCCACCGAGGCGCCGGAGGACCTCGACGACTGGACCGTGGTGGTCGAGTTCGGCTCCGCCGGCTCCGAGCTGCCGGTCACGTTTGAATCGCCCGTCTCAACCCGGTATGTCCTGATGTGGTACACCCGTCTGCCGGCGGAGGGTGGCGACTACCGCGGCGGCGTGGCCGACGTGGAGGTGCTCGGGTGACCGGTGGCGACGACGCCACACTCCTGCAGCGTCACGTCGAGGGCGACCCGGACGCGTTCGGAGAGCTCGTCCGCCGCCATCGCGACCGACTCTGGGCGGTAGCGCTGCGCACGCTCGGCAATCCCGACGACGCTGCCGACGCGCTCCAGGACGCCCTGGTCAACGCCTTCCGCCGGGCGGGGTCATTCCGGGCCGAGTCCGCCGTCACCACCTGGCTCCACC
>JBOGDU010000210.1:0-10834 GCA_050743145.1 Jiangellaceae bacterium
GCGCCGAACCAGATGAAGCGCACCTTGTTGCGCGGGTTGACCTTCGTCATCTCCTCGGCGATCTCGAGGATCACCGCCGAGCCCGACCCGTTGTCGTTGATCCCGGGCCCGACGCCGACCGAGTCGAGGTGCGCCCCCACCACGATCACGTTGTCAGGGTCGCCGCTCTGGGTTTCGGCGATCACGTTGTGGGTGGTGTACGTGCCGGGGCGCCAATCGATCTTGAACCTCGCCGTGAGCCCGGTGTCGCCACTGAGCACGCCATTCGACAGTGTGACGACGGTGTCGACCGTCGCCGCGACGGTGGGGATGTCGATCCCGTCGAAGTTGAACCACAGCGGCACCGTCCGGTCGGGGGCCTGGCCCTCGTTGATGAACACCATCGCACCCGCCCCTGAAGCATCAGCGAGGGTGAACTTCTGGGCGAAGGTGCACGTTCCCCGTTGGACGAGGATGATCGCGCCGGCCGGCACCCCTGCGTAGTCAGACGCCTCGCAGCCACTGGTGCTGGTGTTCGGAGGGCCGGGTGGCAGTGCGAGATCGATGGCCCACACGGGTGCCGTGATGTCGGTGCCGTAGGACGTCGACTTGAACATCGATCCGAAGTCGCCGCCCAGCGACGCACCGGCGATTCCGGCTACGAACTCGGGCCCGCCGACCGCGCTGAGCACCGGGGGTTCGAAGTCGGCCAGAAATGTGAGGTCGTACTCGAACTCCTGCATGGTCACGTCGAAACCAGCCGCTGCTGCACGCGCCGCCACGTAGTCGGCCGACCCGTCGTACCCCGGGGCGCCCGACAGTCGGTTGCCTCCAGGACCGGCGATCGCCTGGAGCGCCTCCTCGTGCTCCAGGATCCCGTCGACCGTCACCGCCCTTCGCAGCTTTTCGGAGTTGTTGTTGTTGGAGTTCGGGTCGCCCGGTGCTGAGTACGTCGGCAGGGCACTCACGAACAGCGCGGCGCACGTCACCAGCGCACCGACGACAGGCAAGGAACGCTTCACCGGACATACCCCCACTTCGGCACAGCTCCGAACTGCGACTTTGCCGCAGCCTGTCGCGCCCTACCGCGCACGTCAAGTGCCCCGAGCTCGGTGTCGGCGACCTCGCGGGCAGGCGGGATCAGGCGTGGGCTGCGACCGTGTTGGTCGAGTGCGTCAACGAGATACTGCTGGCGACGGAGTCGGAGGTGGATGATCCGATCGAGGAATTGGATGACGTCCTGCTCGATGGGCTGGCGGCAATGCCCGGGGTGCTCACGGCCTGGCGATCGACTTTCCTTGAATCAGTTCCCGATCTATCAAAGATTAGTTACCCGGCTCGTACCGACGCTACGACCCCGACTTGATCGATGGCGTTGCGCTCGCCGTCGACGGCGACCTCTCGCGCCGGGTCACGGCGATCGAACGCAGCATCCGCGCGCTCAACGGCCCCGGCGCCGAGGGCCTTGCCGGGATCGCGCGCTTCCTGCTGCGCTCCGAGGCCATCGCCAGCTCCCGCATCGAGGGCATCGCTCCTCGGCCCAGCAGGTGGCGCTCGCCGAGCTCGGGCAGTCCGAGACGGTGCGTGGCATCAGTGAACAAGCGCGGCTTGTCGCCAACACATGACCATCGTCCGTCGTTCCACAACCGAACTCGTCGAGGCCGAGACCCTGACGGTCGACGACGTCGTCGCGCTGCACCAGTCGCTGCTGCCCGACCAGCCGCGCCACCACGGCCTCCGCACGGTCCGGAACTGGGTCGGCGGCTCGGACTGGAGCCCGATCGGCGCCGACTTCGTCCGCCGACCCCCGAGCGGGTCTCGGACCTCATGGCCGACCTCGTTGCCTACATCAACGGCGCGGCACACGCGCCGCTGATCCAGGCTGCGGTCATGCATGCGCAGTTCGAGACCATCCACCCGTTCATCGACGGGAACGGCCGGGTCGGCCGAGCGTTGATCCACATGATGCTCGCCCGCCGCGGGCTAACTGAGCACGCGGTCCTGCCGATCAGCCTTGTCCTGGCGACGCTGCGTGACCAGTACGTTGAAGGTCTCAGCGCATACCGGCACGATGCGCCGACGGCGAGTGCTGAGGCGAGGACCTCGATCAATGCGTGGCTCACCACGTTCGTCGAGGCGTCCGGGATTGCCGCGGAACTGGCAGAGACCTTGGTCGGGGGATCAGCGAACTGCGCGCCGACTGGACCCAACCCCTGACGACACATCGCGAGTCGATCGGACTGCGGCCCGCTCCTCGGGCTGACTCAGCCGTTGCGCGACTGCTCCATCAACTTCCCGAGACCCCGGTCGTCACAGCCACGACTCTGGCGACGATCCTCGGCGTCTCGTTCCCCGCGGCCAGTTCGGCGCTCGACGAGTTGCGCCAGGCGGGCGTCCTGCAGACCAAGAGCATCGAACGCGGCGCGAAGGCCTACCTCGCTCGCGACGTCCTGGAGCTGATCACCTTGACCGAGCGCGCGCCGGCGAGCACGAGTTCGACACCCGCGCATCCGCACCTAACCGCGCGGTGCCGGCTCGGCCCCACATCTGAGGAACGTCACAACCCCGCTCCAGCTTGTCCAAGCGAGAAGCGAGTTCGTTGGTGAATCGTCACGCCGGCCGACGTAGTCGATGATCCGCTGCTCCCAACCTGCACGGAGGTGGAGGTGAGCTCGTCCACACGACGCGCGAGCCAACGGGGGTAGGCAAAGGAGCCGGAACCACGTCAAGGTCGACCACATGCTCCGACCACCCGGACCCGATGACTCGCTCGGCACCGGCGGTGACCGCGTCGCTGTATCGCGCGACGGCGTCGCGGAACTGCGCTTCGGGCGCTCGCGGCGGTCGTGCGAGCGGTGGTCGCCGAGATCGCTGCGCCGTCACGCGCAAGGATTTCTTCGAGTAGTGGTCGCCGTCGCTGGGTGGTCGAGCGCAGGACTGGGAAGCACGTGATCTTCTCGGTCGGCGGCGAGCACGACGTGCAGGCCCCGTCTCGGACCGATCGGTCGACGATGGACCCAGCCCCACGCTCGTGCCGGATACACGATCGAAGGGCAAGGACCGAGACGGTTCCCGTGTTCACTGTCGATTCGCTCGGCGAAGGAGGAGCCCAACTCTGTCCCTGCGGCATCGCCACCGCTACCCCGCAGCACTTCACCATGGCCTCCGGGACCGACATCCACATGCCAGCCCCGAAGTTCCCCGCCGAGACCTCCGACGGGTGCGCACCGCACCCGGCCATATCCGCCAAATCGGAGTCGGGCGCTGCCTACTCCATCTCCAAGGCAGGCGTCCTTGCCCTGGTGCGGCAGACCGCGCTGGAGAGCCAGGGCACCGGGATCCGGTCCAATGCGATCATCCCCGGCGGGTGCTGACGCCGATCATCTCCAACACCTTCGGCGTCGCCGCAGACGAGGCCGACGACTTCCTTGCCGCGGTGGGCGAGCGGATCGGCGGCGAGACCCTCATCGGTCGCGCCGGCCTCCCGCAGGACATCGCCAACGCCGCGCTCTTCCTCGCCAGCGACCTTTCCACGTGGATCACCGGGGTCGGCCTCCCTGTTGACGGCGGAGCGCTCGCCGTCACGAAGGACGCCAGCTCGTCCCTCATTCTCAAGGCAGCTCAGGAGTTCCTCGCGAAGTGACGCGGCCGGTGAGGGCGCCACAAGAGACGGATCGAGCGCGCATCGAGCGGCCTCGGCGTCGAGCAGCTCGTGGTCGGACGTCACCCAGGAGGCTGCCGGTCAGCTCGAGGTCGCTGCGGTCCGCGATCTGGTGGCCGGTGGCGCCTATACGGACGATCGGTCGCCCTGAACATCGGGCATCGACGAACCCGGAGGAGGTCAGCTTCCGCGCCCTGCACTTCCATGTCCAATCGCAGTCCGCGCCGGTACTGTCAGGGAGTCGGGGTGCGAGGTCACCATTCCACTCCCGCGACCGGGGCTATGTATTCGTTTGTACGTCTAGGGAAAGAAGTGGCTCATGCACGAGGATCAGGTCGAAAAGAACCTCAAGGGCATGGATGATCTTGACTTCGAGGGATGGAACAACGCCGACTGGAACGGCGTCTTTGCCCACCACCACACCGACGATGTTTTGGTGGACTGGAAGGGTCAAGATCCGACTCGCGGGATTGACCGGCACATCGATGCCATGAAGGCGTACGTTGAATCAGCAGGGGGCACGCCGCCCCAGATCACCGCCCACCCGATCGCGTTTGGATCCGGGGACTGGACATGTGTCGTGGGCGAGTTCGAAGGCGGCGGTCGCATGGTCACTGTTGCCAAGTGGATCGACGGCGCGATCGCTGAGGAATACATCTGGGCCTAAAGCCCGGGCACCGCGGTCAAGCACGGGGTGCAGTTCTCGGTCACCGTCCCGCCAGGTGCTGCCAACGCCAACTTTTGCGGTAGCGGCCATGGCCGACGTTCCGACCAACGGCAGTGTTGTCGCGAAGGTCCTGTTCGGAGGTTGCAAGTGCACCCCAGCTGGCCGACGGTGTGCTTCAGGTTGAACTCACGCGAGGCCTCGTGGGGGAATGGCCCCTTACTTGTCCGCTGTGCTTGGACGGCTTGCCGCCGCCGGGCGACGCTTGTCACCAGTCGCGAGGTTCATGTGGTCCGAAGGGCTGGCCAAGCAGCGCGTCGTCGAGGTCGACGGACACACCTCGGCGTCGCCGCGGCTGAGCCTGCCTGAGTCATCCTCTGTCCCGGGTCGCTGGGGCCGCGCTGGGGCCGCACGCCAACGAAGAACGACGGCTGACGCTGCGAGACATTGAGAGACGTCTTCGCAGGTCGGCCGCCGTTCAGAAGATCTGACGTGGGCCCTGGACTGAGCTGAGCGTCAGCACGCGGGCGTGAGCGTCCACTGCAGCGGCCAGAGCATCGACCGGAGCGTGTCCGTCACGCATGGTCACTTCACGTATTTCGGCGCCGAGACGGCGCAGCTGGGTCCACGGGTAGAAGTTGGATGGGAACTCGGCGGAGGGTACGACGATGTTGTCACCCGCCGTCCAGTCAATGCCGTTGGCGACCAGTGCCATGCAGGTCGAGGTGTTCTGGGTTAAGGCAATGCGATCGGGGCTCTTCCGACGAGGTTGGCTATCGTCCGGCGGGCCTGACTGATCTCCTGCTCCCGGCTGGGGACGTCGGCGATGCCTTTTGTCATGTGGCCGGTGGCGTAGTCGGCCGTGGCGCTCGCGACTTGCGTGGAGATGAGCCCGACGGCGGCAGCGTCATGTAGACGGCCTTGTCGGCGCCCGGGTAGAGCTCGCGGTACAGCCCGTCGGCTCTGTCCACGGTCAACATCTCCGATCTGAGGGGTGCTTGCCTCAACGATGCTGCCGGAGCGAGGCTGTGCGGTCCATCGCAGAACACCCAACGTTATGGTGAAGAGGAACTGATGGATTGGGAGTGGAGTTGGGGAGGCCGCCATCGGCGTCGTCAGCCGGTTCTACTCGCTCGGTCTAGTGATCGACTCAATGAACGCCTGGATGGCCGGTCGGCTCGAGGCGCCGCGGCGCACTGCAGTGAAGATCTGACGTGACGGCCGCCCTATGAGTGGCTGGATCACGACGTCCGGTCGGTCACGCGCTCCCGAGAGTGCGGGAAGCAGAGCCACGGCGAGCTGCTCCTCGACGAGCCGCAGGTGGATTTGGAGGTCAGTGGTCGTGTACCGGACATCGGGCTCGAACCCTGCCTCTCGGCAGGCGGTGGTGGCCCACTGCCGGGCGGTGGTGCCGACTGGTTCCATCACGAAGGGCAGGCTGGCCAGCTCGCGCAGGGCCCGCGCGCCCCAGCCGGTCGGGGTCACTACGAGCAGTTCATCGCCCAGCAGGTCGGTGCGTTCTGCTCCCGTGAGCCGAGGAAGGGGTTGACCCGGGTACTCCTCGGCCATGACCAGGTCGCACTCGCCAGCCAGCATCGCGGGAAGCGCCATCTCGGGTTCGAGCTCGGTGACCTCCACTCGCAGCTGGGGCGCCCGCCCCTGCAGGCGCGTGAACGCGCTCGGTATCAGCGCCATGACGGCGGTCTGGAAGGCGGCAACCTTGAGGCTGCCGGTGACCTCGTCCATGGAGCGGGCGAGCGCGCTCTCGGCGCGTTCCACCTCCTCCAGCAGCACGTCCGTGTGAGTGACGAGCAGCTCGGCTTGCGGAGTGAGGCGAACGCGCCGACCGGCCGGTTCGAGGAGCCCTACGCCCGTCTCCCGCTCGAGGGTGGCGAGCTGTTGCGAGACTGCGGAGGGGCTGAAGGACAGGGCTTCGGCGACGGCGGTGATGGTGCCACGACGTCTGAGTTCCCGCAGCAGCCGGAGACGATGAAGGTCGAGCACGAGCGATCTTGAACCTTCACTTCTACTTCACGATTGGGGCCATTCTTCTGCGCTGGACCTGTGAAGTCGACATCGACGACGATTGTCTACGTGAACGTGTGGTTTTCTCGTCCTCGGTCGCGAACCTGGACCGCGAGCACCGCCAGGTCGGCTGCTCTGGAGTTCCACCGCTCGCTGCCCGGCTACGAGGCGACCCCTCTTGTCGAGCTGCCCGAGCTGGCCGTCGAGCTCGGTGTCGGCCGTGTCCTGGTCAAGGACGAGTCGTCGCGCCTGGGGCTGCCGGCCTTCAAGGTGCTGGGCGCCTCTTGGGCCTGCCACCAAGTCCTGCGGCGCCATCCCGGTGCGGAGCTGGTCACCGCGACCGACGGCAACCACGGCCGGGCAGTGGCGCGCATGGCGAGGCACTTCGGTGTCGGCGCGACGGTGTTCGTGCCACATGTGATGTTGCCTGAAACAGCCGACCGGATCGCCGCCGAGGGGGCACGGCTGGTGAGGCTGGAGGTGGGCTACGACGAGGCCGTGCGTGCTGCCGCGGCGTACGCAGCGGAGTCGGCGGACCGCGCGCTGGTGCAGGACACCGCCTGGGACGGCTACACCGGGGTGCCGGCCTGGATCGTGGAGGGTTACGACACCTTGGCACAGGAGGTCGACGAGCAACTCAGTGGGACACCAGACCTGGTTGCGGTGCCGGTGGGTGTCGGCTCGCTGGCAGAGTCCGTGGTACGCCACTATCGTCGGCCCGACGCCCTACACCCGAGCGTGCTGTCAGTGGAACCTGACACCGCCGCGTGCGTCCTGGGGAGCCTCATCACCGACGAGCCGGTCACGGTGCCTACGGGGTCCACGGTGATGGCTGGCCTCAACTGCGGCACGGTCTCCAGCTCGGCGTGGCCGGTGCTGCGCGACGGCTGCGACGCCGCCGTGTGCGTGAGCGACGAGGACGCGCTGCGTGCGGTTGCCGACCTCGCCGTGCTGCGTGTCTCCTCGGGCCCGAGTGGCGCCGCCACGCTGGCCGGTGTTCGAGCCGCCCTGTCCACACCGGAGCGTCGCGAGGCGCTCGGCGTGAGCGAGGGCTCCGTCGTCGTTCTCCTCAGTACGGAAGGAAACCCAGGATGACTCGCACTGTCCGGATCGACCGCAAGCGGCTCTGGAGCACCCTGATGGAGCTGAAGGAGATCGGCGCCTACGACGACGAGGCCACCGGGCTGCGCGGCGTTCGCCGGCTGGCGCTGACCGACGCAGACGCCGAGGCCCGTCGCCGTTGCGTGCAGTGGATGACCGAGGCAGGCCTCAAGGTACGGGTCGACAAGATCGGCAACGTCTACGCCACCCGCCCAGGCCGAGACCGGTCCCTGCCGTGTGTGCTCATGGGTTCCCACATCGACACCGTCGCGACCGGCGGTGCCTTCGACGGCACCCTCGGTGTGCTCGGCGGCATCGAAGTCATGCGGACCCTCAACGACGCCGGCATCGAGACGCTGCGCGACATCGAGGTCGGGTGCTTCACCGAGGAGGAAGGTGTCCGCTTCGGCACCGACATGCTCGGCTCCGCGGTCACCGCCGGGCGGATCCCGCTGGACCACGCTCACAAGCTCACCGACTCCGACGGTATGTCCGTGGAGGAGGAGCTGGTCCGGATCGGCTTCGACGGACCTGAGCATGAGCTGCGCCCAGTTCCCTACGCCTACATCGAGTGCCACATAGAGCAGGGCCCGATCCTGGCCGACGCCGGCGTAGACATCGGCATCGTCGAGGGTGTCCAGTCCATCTCCTGGCAGCGGCTTACGGTCCGCGGCGAGGCTTCGCATGCCGGCACCACCCCGATCGAGTCCCGGCACGACGCCGGGCTCGTCGCGGCCTCGGTGGTGGTAGAGCTCCGCCGGATGTGCGATAGCGGCGACTTCGGGCAGCTACGGGCCACCGTCGGGAACTTCGACATCGGCGAGGGGCAGACCAACGTCATCCCCCACGAAGCCAGCATCACCGTCGACCTGCGCAACCCCGACGACGATCTGATGACCGCCGCCGAGCAGCACCTCGCCTCCTACGTGGAGGAGCTCGTCCAGGTCCACCGCGTCGAGATCACCTGGGAGCGGATGGCGAAGACCGCCATGGTGCCCTTCGACGCTGGCATCCAGGACGCCCTCGCCTCGACCGCCGACGACCTGCGCCTGCCGTACGTGCGCGCCATGTCCGGCGCCGGTCACGACGCCCAAGAGATCGCCGCCATCTGCCCGACCGCCATGGTCTTCGTCGCCGGCGAGCACGGCGGCATCAGCCACACGCCCCGCGAGTACTCCAACCCCGAGGCCTGCGGAAACGGCACCGACGTACTCGCCAACGCCGTCCTGCGGCTCGCGGACCAGACATGACCGGACCCATCGTCCCTGACTCCCTGACCACCCGTGTCCGCCGCTGGCGGCACGACCTGCACCGGATCCCCGAGACAGCGTTTTCCGAGCACGAGACCGGTGCATACGTCGCGGACGTCCTACACGAGCTCGGGTACGACGTCACCACTGGCATCGGCGGCACCGGACTCGTCGCGTCGCTGACCCGTGGCACCTCGGGCCGGACGGCGGGCGTGCGCTCGGAGCTCGACGCCCTGCCGATCACCGAGGAGAGCGGCGTCGACTACGTCTCGCGCAATCCGGGCGCGATGCATGCCTGTGGCCACGACGGCCACATGGCGATGCTGCTGGGAGCCGCCGCGCTCCTGGCCGAGGGGGGCTGGTTCGACGGCACCGTCCGTGCCATCTTCCAGCCCGCTGAGGAGCCCGGCCGAGGCGCCCAGGCGATGGTCGATGACGGCCTATTCGACCGGTTCCCCGTCGACCGGCTCTTCGGGATCCACAACACCCCGGGCACGCCGGCCGGACACCTGCGCACCCGCCCCGGGCCGGTGATGGCCAGCGAGGACAACATTCACGTCAGCGGCCGCGGTGGACATGCCTCAGCACCGCACTTGGTCGTCGACCCGCTCGTCATCGGCGCAGAGATCGTCCTCGCCCTCCAGCACGTCGTCGCCCGCAGCGTCGACCCCATCCGCACCGCCGTGCTCTCGTGTACCGACCTACGCACCGACGGCGCCCGCAACGCCATCCCGAGCAACGTGACGATCACCGGGGACACCCGCAGCTTTGACCCCACAGTCCAAGCACTGTTGGAGCAGCGCATCCGCGAGATCAGCCATGGCGTTGCCGCCGCCCACGGCGCCACCGCGGACGTCACCTACACCCACGAGTTCGCCCCTACCATCAACGACGCCGCGTGCGTCGTCCTCGCAGGCGGCGCCGCGGCCCGCGCCTTGGGCGAAGAACGTGTCGACGTGGACGCCGCCCCCATCATGGCCAGCGAAGACTTCGGCGTCCTCGCCCGCCATGTCCCCGCCTGCCTTGCCTTCCTCGGCAACGGGACCGGTCCCGGGGAAGGCGGCACGCCGCTGCACAGCCACGACTACGTCTTCAACGACAACATCCTCACCGCAGGCGTCGCCTACTACCGACAAATCGTCCGCGACGCCCTTTCCGCCGCGTGACTCCAGCCGATGCACGATCACGACCCGCTCTATGCGTCATTCCACCTATGACCGTTGGCGTTTGCGCTGCCCGGTCTCGAGCGACTGATTCCGCAGGTATTCCGCGCTTATGGCTCCGAAACGTGCCGAGACGGGTCGAACTGTCGCGATAGAGTCGTAGGCGACACGACAACCGATGACGACGTCGGCCCAGGTCAGAGCGGTTTGAGCGAGGGCTTTCGAGATCCGACGAGGCACGGACGTGTCTGTGGCGAAGAGAGAAGGTCAGGGGTTCGAATCCCCTCAGCTCCACCGAAACACCAGGTCAGCGGCCGGGTCCGGGATCCTCACCCAGGAGGACCCCATGGCTACTCAGCACAAACTCGCGCGATTGTGCTCAGGGCGGCCATGGCCAACGTGCGGACCTTCCGCCACGCCTCGTGTTCACTCAACGCCTCACGTGTCCAGAGGCCGGCGTTACCTTCGCCGCTCATCTCTCGAGCATCGAGTTCAGGGCCGCTATGGCTGGTACGGAAGTCGGAGCTACCCAGCCACTCTCGACCCACTGGTTCATCAGCAAGAAGCCGTCGTCGAACTCAAGCCCGAGCTCGTCGACGTCCATGAGGCAACCGGCCCTAGCGAATCGAGCCAGGCTGCCTGGAGCTCAGACGACGCCGCGAGCACACCGATTGCCCGAATCCAGGCAGCGAGGCGACTCGGGTGAGGTTCGCCGTCCATCCGACGAGCGTAGGCGGTGTCCGTGTGAGTGTCCGCAATGCCGATGAGCGATCCCGCGGGCCGAAGTGACCCGCGGCCAGGCCACGGGTCACCCGACTTGCCGGTTCAATCCTTCTTCGCAGCGGACGCGTCGACGCAGACGATTCCCTTGTTGCCGTCCTGGTCGGCGATCACGGTGAGCGAGGGCGCGTCGCTGTCATCGACGACGGTCCCACCCGCGGCGACGGCAGCGGCGATCCGTTGCTCGGCCACCTCGGGCGCCACATAGATC
>JBOGDU010000211.1:0-7483 GCA_050743145.1 Jiangellaceae bacterium
TCGCCGGCATGCTCGTGGTCGGTTGCACGAGCAATGAGCCCGAAGACGAGGGCGACAGCGGGTCGGCGGCAGAGGAGAACGGCGACGCGGCCACCAGCGGCAACGACGAGCCCGGCGAGACCGTCACCATGGGCTTCTCCGGGCCGCTGGCCGACCACGGCTGGCTCGCGGCCGTCAACAGCTCCGCTGAGGAGGAGGCAGCGAAGTTCGAGGACATCGACCTGCGGGTGGCCGAGGCGACCAACGACGCGAACCTGCAGATCAGCCAGATCGAGACGTTCATCAACGAGGGCGTCGACGCGATCGTGCTGCTACCCACCGACGGCGCACAGCTCACCGAGGTGGCCACCCGCGCGATGGAGGCCGGCATCGTCGTCGTCAACGTCGACCGTGAGTTCTCCAGCCCGTTCGCGGCTCGGGCGACGATCCTGGGCGACAACTACGGCATGGGAGTCTCAGCCGGCACGTACGCCTGCACGCTGATCGAGGAGAATGACATCAGCGATCCGGTCATCGCCGAGATCGCGGGTATCGACTCCCTGCCACTGACCCAGGACCGCTCACGCGGCTTCGCCGACGCGCTCTCCGCCTGCGACCAGACCGTCGACAACCGGGTGGCAGCCGAGTTCACCGTGGAGTCCGGTGAGGAGCAGGCCTCCAATCTGCTCCAGGCCGCGCCTGAGATCGACGTCGTGTGGAATCACGACGACGACCAGGGTGTCGGCGTGAAGCAGGCCTTCGACAACGCCGGCCGGGACGAGTTCTTCTTCATCGGCGGCGCCGGCTCGTGCAATGCCATGGGCTGGATCGAGGACGGCGAGATGGAGGCCACAGTGCTCTACCCGCCGACGCAGGCTGCGGACGGCATTCGACTGGCCCGCCTGATCGTGCAGAGTAGGGGCATGTCCGACCTGGTTCAGGTCGAGGTGCCGCGCCGCGTCGTACTCAACGCACCGGTCGTCACCCAGGAGAACGTCGACCAGTACACCGACCTCTGCTTCGAGTCCTGACCGTGCGGATCACGGCGAAGTGGCCCTCCGGGTAGCCCAGTGCAGGGCCACTTCGCCGTGATCCATTGCGAGCCGACTGAACTCGACGCAAGGGAAAGCGCTGCATATGAATGAGAGCAAGCCGACGCTGGGGATCGGCATGGTGGGCTACGCGTTCATGGGGGCGGCCCACTCGCAGGCGTGGCGGAACGCTCCGAGCTTCTTCGAACTCGCGCTCGTGCCGGACCTGGCCGTGATCGGGGGCCGCAACCGTGCCGCCGCGACAACGGTGGCCCGACGCTTCGGCTGGCGGGACGTGGAGACCGACTGGCGTGCTCTGATCGAGCGGGCGGACGTCGGACTCGTCGACGTGTGTACCCCGGGTGACACCCACGCCGAGATCGCGATCGCCGCGCTCGAGGCGGGCAAGCACGTGCTCTGTGAGAAGCCGCTGGCCAACACCGTGGCCGAGGCCGAAGTCATGGCCGCAGTGGCCGAGGCGGCGCAGGCGACCGGCGTGCGGTCCATGGTCGGGTTCACCTACCGGCGTGTCCCGGCAGTAACACTCGCCCGCCGCCTGGTCGCCGACGGCAGGGTCGGCGACATCCGGCACGTCCGCGCCCAGTACCTGCAGGACTGGATCACCGATCCGGAGGCGCCACTGTCGTGGCGGCTGCAGAAGGACCGGGCCGGCTCCGGCGCCCTCGGCGACATCGGAGCACACATCGTCGACCTCACCCAGTTCATCACCGGTGAGCGCATCACCGGTGTGAGCGGGCTGCTCGAGACCTTCGTCAAGGAGCGACCTCTGCCGGAGTCGTCCAGCGGTCTGTCCGGCGTCGCCGGCACGGAGCGTGGCGAGGTCACCGTCGACGATGCGGCGGTGTTCCTGGCCCGGTTCAGCGGCGGCGCACTCGCGACGTTCGAGGCGACCCGCTTCGCCGCCGGGCGCAAGAACACGATCCGGATCGAGATCAACGGTTCGGCCGGGAGCCTTGCCTTCGACTTCGAGGACATGAACGTCCTGCAGGTCTACGACCACACCGCCGACCCCGAGACGGCGGGTTTCACGCGCGTTCTCGTCACCGAGCCCGTGCACCCGTATGTGTCCGCCTGGTGGCCGGCAGGTCACCTGCTCGGTTACGAGCACAGCTTCACCCACCAGGCGGTCGACCTGCTGACCGCGATCGCCGAGGAACGCGAGCCGGAGCCGTCGTTCGCCGACGGCCTCGCGGTTCAGCGTGTGCTGGCGGCGGTGGAGCAGAGCGCCACCAAGGAAAGCGTGTGGACGGAGGTGGGCCCATGAACGGCTTCGCCCCCACGAAGAACGACCGGTTCAGCTTCGGGCTGTGGACGGTCGGCTGGCAGGGCATCGACGTGTTCGGTCGCGCAGTGCGGGCGCCGCTCGACCCGGTCGTGGCGGTGGAGAGGCTGGCCGAGCTCGGGGCGGCGGCCGTGACCTTTCACGACGACGACCTGGTCCCGGACGATTCGACCCGCCGCGCGATGCTCGACCGGTTCGGGAAGGCTCTGGCCGACACCGGCCTGGCCGTCGAGATGGCGACGACGAACCTGTTCGCGCACCCGGTGTTCAAGGATGGCGGGTTCACCGCCAACGACCGCGACGTGCGTCGGTACGCCCTGGCCAAGGTCCTGCGCAACATCGATCTGGCGGCCGAGCTCGGCGCACGGACGTATGTGCTGTGGGGCGGCCGCGAGGGTGCCGAGTCGGGCGCGGCCAAGGACGTGGGCGCGGCACTGGACCGCTACCGCGAGGCGATGAACGTTCTGTGTGCGTACGTCCGTGAGCGCGCCTACGACATCCGGTTCGCACTCGAGCCGAAGCCAAACGAGCCGCGCGGCGACATCCTGCTGCCGACGGTGGGTCATGCGCTCGCATTCATCGCCGAGCTGGACGAGCCGGACCGTGTCGGCCTCAATCCCGAGGTCGGCCACGAGGAGATGGCGAGCTTGAACTACGCCCATGGCATCGCGCAGGCGCTGTGGCACGGCAAGCTGTTCCACATCGACCTCAACGGCCAGCACGGCCCCCGCTACGACCAGGACCTTCGATTCGGCGCAGGCAACCTGCGTGGTGCCTTTTGGACCGTGGACGTCCTCGAGGGAGTGGGCGCAGGCCCGCGCTACGACGGCTACGTCCACTTCGACTACAAGCCGCCGCGCACCGAGGATCTCGACGACGTCTGGGAGACCGCCCGGGCCTGCATGCGCAACTTCCTGATCCTGCGGGAGAAGGTCCGGGCCTTCCGAGCCGACCCCGAGGTGGCCCAGGCCCTCGCGGCGGCGAGGGTGCCGGCCCTGTCCGAGCCGACACTCGCTCCGGGTGAGTCCCTGGGGTCACTGCGCGCCGAGGCCTTCGACGTCGACGCGATGGCCGCGCGTGGCATGCATTTCGAACGGCTCGACCAACTGGCGATGGAGCACCTGCTCGGCGTCCGCTGACACCCGATCGCGCAGACAGAGGAGCGACTCCGACATGGCACGACCGATCACGCTGTTCACCGGCCAGTGGGCCGACCTGCCCTTCGAGCAGATGTGCGCGCTGGCTTCCGAATGGGGATACGACGGCCTGGAGATCGCCTGTTGGGGTGACCATTTCGAGGTCGACAAGGCGCTGGCCGACGCCGCCTACGTCCAGGACCGCAAGGACATCCTCGCCAAGCACGACCTCCAGGTGTGGACGATCTCCAACCACCTGGTCGGGCAGGCGGTCTGCGACGATCCCATCGACGTGCGCCACCAGGACATCCTGCCGGCGCGGATCTGGGGCGACGGCGATCCCGAGGGCGTGCGTCAACGCGCGGCCGAGGAGATGAAGGACACGGCGCGGGCCGCGGCGAGGCTCGGCGTTCACACCGTGGTCGGATTCACCGGAAGCAAGATCTGGAAGACGGTCGCGATGTTCCCGCCGGTTCCAGCCTCGATGGTCGACGACGGCTATCAGGACTTCGCCGACAGGTGGAACCCGATCCTCGACGTCTGCGACGAGAACGGCATCCGCTTCGCGCACGAGGTGCACCCCTCCGAGATCGCGTACGACTACTGGACGGCCGTGCGGGCGCTGGAGGCCGTCGGCCAGCGGGAGGCGTTCGGGCTCAACTGGGATCCCAGCCACTTCGTGTGGCAGGACCTCGACCCGGTCGGCTTCCTGTGGGACTTCAGGGACCGCATCTACCACGTCGACTGCAAGGACGCCAAGCGTCAGGTCGGCAACGGCCGCAACGGTCGGCTCGGCTCGCACCTGCCGTGGGCCGACCCGCGGCGGGGCTGGGACTTCGTCTCCACGGGGCACGGCGACGTGCCGTGGGAGGCGTGCTTCCGGATGCTCAACACGATCGGTTACGACGGCCCCATCTCGATCGAGTGGGAGGACGCGGGCATGGACCGCCTGGTCGGCGCTCCCGAAGCGCTCGAGTTCGTTCGGCGCCTGGCTTTCGCCCCGCCGTCGGCGGCCTTCGACGCAGCTTTCAGCTCGGCGGACTGACTCGTCGGGACGCCCCGGACCCGGGCGGGAGATCGCCCAGTGGAACAGGTGCGTGTGTACCGGTCAGACCGGGATACGTACGCGCCACATTGTGGCTCCTACGTATCCCGGTTCGACCGGTGCTGCCCGGTGCTGCCAGGTATGGCCTTCGGGCACTCTCGAAATTCGGGGGAGCAATCCGGCCGGGACACGGCACACTGGATGTCATATCCCCATCCGAGGCGGTGGCCGTGTCGCGCGCAACGATGCGAGACCTGGCAAGGGCGTCGTCGATCCCGGCGCCCCGCCGACCCGAAGCCGACCACTCGGCCGGCGAGTTCCCGGCACCCGATCTCACTCTCGTCGATGCGGAAACCGGTCCGGATTCAGCCCACCGGATCGCCGAGACGGCCGCCGTCGAGGACGAGCCGGTCGAGATCGAGACGGTTGTCGTCCGGCCGTCCTGGGGATCCAGTGAGCGGGCGCCGGATCTGGTCCGCCAGTACCTTCGCGAGATCGGACGGGTCCCGCTGCTCACAGCAGCGGAGGAGGTCGAACTGGCCCGGTCGGTAGAGGCCGGGCTTTTTGCGGAGGACCGTCTCGAGAACGCCACCGGCCTCGACGGGACGCTGCGCTCGGAACTGCGCCAGCTCGTGCTGCTCGGACGTGAGTCGAAGCGGACCCTGATCGAGGCGAACCTGCGGCTGGTCGTGTCGGTCGCGAAGCGCTACATCGGCCGTGGGCTGCCGTTGCTGGACCTCGTCCAGGAGGGCAACGTCGGACTCATCCGCGCGGTCGAGAAGTTCGACTACGTGAAGGGCTACAAGTTCTCGACGTACGCGACCTGGTGGATCCGGCAGGCGATATCGCGTGCCCTGGCCGACCAGAGCCGGACGATCCGGATGCCGGTGCACGTCGTCGAGAGCATGAACAAGGTGCTCCGGGTGCAGCGTCGGCTCCTTCAAGAGTTGGGCCACGAGCCGACCCCGGAGGAGTTGGCCGCGGAGACCGGACTCGATGCTGCGAGGGTCGTCGACCTGCTCTCGTTCGCGTACGAGCCGATCAGCCTGCACACCCCCGTGGGAGAGGCCACCGAGAACGAGCTCGGCGACCTCATCGAGGACGGCGACTCGGAGACACCGGCCGAGTTCGTCGCACAGCTGATGCTCAAGGAGCACCTCGACGAGGTGCTCGACTCGCTCGGCGAGCGCGAACAGGCGGTGGTGCGGCTGCGCTACGGCCTCGACGACGGAGAGGCGCGCACGCTGGAAGAGGTCGGGCGCCACTTCGGCGTCACACGCGAACGGGTGCGGCAGATCGAGGCGAAGACGCTGGCAAAGCTACGCCGCGGCCGCTTCGCGGGAGCCCTTCGCGAGTACCTGCGCTGACTGCCCCTGGCGTCCCGGGCCGGTGTCGGCACGTCGTAGAGTGATCGAGGCCGGTTCGTGCGCCGATGACCAGAGGAAGTGTGTCGTGCGGGGATTCCAACGTGCTGGTGTCGTGCTCGTGCTGGGCGTCCTGGCGCTCAGCGGCTGTGGAGGTGACGACGATCCTGGTGCGTCGGGCTCCGCAGCAACGGACTCGCCGACTGGGGAACCATCGGCTGAGGCGACGGGCGGCGACGCCGGCAGCTTCTGCGAGCAGGTCGAGGCGGCCCGGGATCAGCTGGACAGCGTCGTCGACGGCGATGCCCTGGCCGACCCGTCGGCGGCGCTCGACGTCGTCGAAGAGGCACTCGACACCATGCGCTCGATCGAACCACCGGCCGAGATCGCCGAGGACTGGACGGCGGTCACCTCGTTCACCGAGGACATGATCTCCTCGCTCGACGACATCGACGTGACGGACCCGTCGGCAATGGAAGATCTCGCGCAGGAGCTCGAGCAGGATGCCGAAGTCCTCGACGACGCGGCCGACCGCGTCGACCGGTACCTCGAGGACGAGTGCGGGATCACCCTCTAGGTTCGGGCATGGCCGCTTTTCTGCGCCGTTCGGGGCGGGCCGAAGGCGTCGTGTTCGACGACGGTGAGCGGGCGCTCGCCTCGGCGAGTTCTGCCGCCGGACCGGTCGTAGCAACCGACCGGCGGCTGCTCGTCCCCCTTCCCGATGGCTACCACTCCATCGGCTGGGACCGCGTCGACAGGGCGAGATGGGACGGCGACGACGAGGTGCTCGTGGTTAATGAGAGCGCGCCGCTGGGCTCACCGCGGCGTGATCACCGGCTGCGCGTCGACGATCCGCGCCGGTTGCTCGACGTCGTGCGCGAGCAGGTCACCGCCAGCGTGGTCCTCACCCGTTACGTTCCGATCGACGGCACCCTCGGCGTGCGGGTGACCGGCCGCCGCCGTCGCGACGGGCTCGCCTGGGTGGTGGCTGTCGACGACGGACTACGCCTCGACGATCCTGCGGTCCGGCGCCTGGTCGATGCTGCCGTCGCCGAGGTGCGGGCGGAGGTCGAGACATGACCGATCTGGACGAGGCGCTCCCGCGGTTGGACTCGAACCAACAACCTGCCGGTTAACAGCCGGACGCTCTGCCAATTGAGCTACGCGGGATTGGTCCGCCGCGGCGGGCGGCCGACGAAGAAGGATATCAGGGCAGCTGGGCGCGCCTCGAATCGCTCACGCCTGGCCAGGTCCCGCGGTGAGGGGCAGATGTGCTGCAACTACGCGGGCGCGGGCGTCCTCGGATAGGTGTGCCTGCCGCCCCTGCCACCCGACCGGGTGGCGAACGCGGCCACAATCTCGACCAGACCGTAGAACAGGAGGTAGATGCCCACCAGGTTGACGAACAACAGGACCTCGCGCAGTGGTGATCCGACTGCCCAGGCACCGAGCAGGAACATGACCACACCGAGGACGATGCGCAACCACCACCAGTCGAACTTCGGACCGAGGAACGCGTCGACCACTGTCAGGATCCCCCCGAGAACCAGGTACCAGGCCAGGAAGATGGCCATGACACGCAACGTGGCGTCGGGCCAGACGAAGGCGGCGACTCCGGCAGCAAT
>JBOGDU010000212.1:0-13219 GCA_050743145.1 Jiangellaceae bacterium
ACTGCTCATCGACGATCCCCGGCCCATCCGCCTGGCTCGGATCGCCGACCATCCCCAGTCCTTCGGGTTCCCTGCTCACCATCCGCCGATGGCGACGTTCCTCGGCGTCCCGGTCCGCATCCGTGACCGGGTCTTCGGCAACCTGTACCTGACCGAGAAGCAGGGCAGCGGAGGCTTCACCCAGGCCGATGAAGACATCGTGGTGGCGCTCGCCGCAGCCGCCGGCGTCGCGATCGAGAACGCGCGGCTGTACGGGCAGGCAGAGCAACGCCAACGGTGGCTGGAGGCCGCCGGGGAGATCAGGGAGATGCTTGTCGGCGCGGTCGACCGCACCCAGGCGCTCCGACTCGTCGCCAACCGGGCGCGGGAGCTGACGAAGGCCGAGGTTGCGGCGCTCCTGCTACCGGACGCGTCACCTGACGGCTTCACGGTCGAAGCGGTCGCCGGTATCGACCCGGGCTCCGCCGCGGAGCTGACCCTTCCATTCGACCGCGAGCTTGCCGCGACGGTGGTCCGGACGGGTGAGTCACAGATGGTCGACGAGACCACACCCGACCCTGCGGTGCAGCCACGCCAGGGCTGGCCAGAGCTCGGGGCGACGCTGCTGACCCCTCTGACCGGGGAGCCCGCGACCGGTGTCCTGGTCGTGGCCTGGGCACCGGGCGTCGGCCCGACGATCGATGACGACGCGATCCAACTGCTGAAGACCTTCGCCGACCAGGCCGGCCTCGCGCTGCAGCGGGCACAGGCGCAGGCAGACCGTAGCCGCCTGGCGATCTTCGAGGACAGGGACCGGATCGCCCGGGACCTCCACGACCTGGTCATCCAGCGCTTGTTCGCTACGGGCCTTGGCCTACAAAGTCTCAGCCGGATGGTCGACGAGAGTGCAGCCGTCCGGCTCAACGCAGCCGTGGCGGACCTCGACCAGACGATCCGCGAGATCCGGTCGACGATCTTCGGACTACAGGACCGCGATGAAGGGGACGACTTCCGCTCCGATGTGCATCGGGTGCTCGCCGAAATGAAACCGGTGCTCGGTTTCGCGCCCCGACTCGTCATGTCGGGTCCGGTGGGCACCGGTGTTCCGGACTCCGTCCGCCCACATGTTCTTGCCGTCCTGCGTGAAGCGCTGTCCAATTCGGCCCGACACGCCTCGGCGTCGACGGTCGAGGTCACGCTCGACGTCGGAGCGCAGGTCACGCTCACTGTCCACGACGACGGTGTGGGTGTGGACCCGACCACCCGACGTAGCGGGCTGCTCAACATGCGGCAGCGAGCGCAGCGCCTGGGTGGCGACATGAGCGTCGAGGACGGCGACGCCGGAGGAACCCGGCTCGTCTGGACCGTGCCGGCGCTTTGAGCCCGGGGCCCGTCCGGGGCCTGTCCTAGGGCCGGAGGATCCGAGCGGCGAACACCGCCGCCTGCGTCCGACGTTCCATACCGAGCTTCGCCAGCAGGCTCGACACGTAGTTCTTCACGGTCTTCTCCGCGAGGAACATCTCCTCGCCGATCTGCCGGTTGGTCTTCCCCTCGGCGATGAGGGCGAGGATCCGCCGTTCCTGCTCGGTGAGCCGCTTGAGCGTCTCGTCCTCGGGCGGGCCCGACCGCACTCTTTCCAGCACCCGAGCGGTAACCGCCGGATCCAGCAGTGACTGGCCCGCCGCGACCCGCCGCACCGCGTCGACCAGGTCTGTGCCACTCACCTGCTTGAGCACGTAGCCGGCGGCTCCGGCCATGATCGCCGCGAACAGCGCCTCGTCGTCGTCGTACGAGGTGAGGATCAGCGCGTGGATACCCGGATCGACCGAGCGGATCTCGCGGCACACGTCGATGCCACTTCCGTCGGGCAGCCGAGCGTCCAGGATGGCGACGTCCGGGCGCAGCGCCGGTATGCGGCGCGCGGCCTCGCCGGCGGAACCCGACTCCCCCACGACGATGACCTCCCCGGAGTCCTCGAGCAGGTCGCGAACACCGCGACGCACGACCTCGTGGTCGTCGAGCAGGTAGACCCGGTACGGCTCCGCGGCAGGCTCGACCGTCGTCACGACACGAACCTACCTCGCAGTCCACACCCGTGCCGGGTCGACGGACTGGGTCGTGTGTCGGGGTGGTCGGGACCTTCGGCCCTCGCGTGATCCCGACAGCGACATGCACGGTGGGGATGACCGGAAGGACTCGCCATGTTTGCCACGCTCACCCACACCGATGTCGAGAAAGCGGTGCGGGCCGCAACGCTGGCCCCGTCGGTGCTCAACATTCAGCCGTGGCGGTTCGTCGCGCGTGGAGACGCGATCGAGATGCACCGTGACCCCGATCGGGCACTACCGGTGACCGACACCGGCAATCGCGCGCTGACCGTCTCGTGCGGAGCGGCCCTGTTCAACCTGCGGCTGGCGGTCGCCCACCTGATCGGCCATCCCGAGGTGGACATGCTCCCCGACCCGACCAGGCCGACGCTGCTGGCCGTCGTCCGGGCCGGAGACGGTTCCGAGCCGACCCCGGCGGAATCCCGGCTCTACGCGGCGATCGGCGACCGTCGCAGCAGTCGGGTCCCGTTCGTCGACCAGCCACTCCCCGTTGAGACCATCGTCCGGCTCGAGAACGCCGCGGCCGCGGAAGGTGCCACGCTGCGCTTCCTCAACGCGTACGAGGCGGCGGACGTCAGCAGGCTTGTGCACCAGGCCGACCTCGTCCAGCGCGCGGATGCCGACATCCGCGCCGAGGTCGGACGATGGACCGGCCGCAGACCGGGCGCCGTCGACGGAATCCCGGATGTATCCCTGGGCCCGAAGGCCAAGGACCCGTCCAGCCTGGTGCGGGACTTCGCCCTGGGGCTGCCGGTGGAGGGCCGGGATCGCGCGGCGTTCGAGCACGATCCCGCGCTCGCCGTCCTGCTCAGCGACCACGACGGGCCGGCCGACTGGCTGCAGGCCGGCCAGGCCCTGGAGCGGCTGTGGCTGGAAGCAACGGTGAACGGCGTGGGCGTGTCCCTGTTGACCCAACCCCTCGAGATGCCGGGCATGCGCTGGCTCGCCCGTCCGGCGGCCGCTGGGACGTTCTGGCCGCAGGCCTTGATCCGCCTCGGCGTCCCGATCGGCAAGACCCCGCCGACACCACGCCGTCCGCTCGCCGACGTGCTGACGTTCGACCGACGCTCGACCGGTGCCCGGCGCTAGTCCCAGAGCAGCCCGCTCAGACGTCTGAACGAAGCCGAATGCCAGTTCTCGGCCGCTTCGCCCCGCAAATGCACGCCGGATCCAGACATCTCGGGCGGGAATGCGAGCGTGGTGGGGCAAGGCAAGGTCGGGGCGAGCACGGGCGGGCCGAAGCTCACGCGCGCGTTTCCCGACGCGGTCACGCGGGCAGGATGCGGCGCATACCTTCATCGAAGGGCGCGATCGCCATGTCCAAACGCCAACCGTTCGCGGCCCGGCTCGTCGTTCCCGCGTCTCTGGCCGGCCTGCTCGCCCTGACTCTCGTGGCACCGCCGGCAGTGGCAGCGCCGAAGGCGCCGCCCAAGGACCCTGTGGCGATCGGCAGCGGAGGAGCTGTGTCGTCCGTAGACCCCTACGCCACCGAGATCGGCCTGGACGTGCTGCGACGGGGTGGCAACGCCGTCGACGCGGCGGTGGCGACGGCGGCGGCTCTCGGCGTCACCGAGCCGTACAGCGCGGGCGTCGGCGGCGGCGGATTCCTCGTCCACTACGACGCGGGGACCGGCGACGTGGAGACCATCGACGGCCGTGAGACCGCACCCGCGTTGATGGAGGAGGACGCGTTCGTCGAGAACGGCACCCCCATCCCGTTCGCCGAGGCGGTCACCAGCGGGCTCTCGGTCGGCGTGCCCGGAACGCCGGCGACGTGGGAGCTGGCGTTGGGCCGATGGGGATCGATCGACCTGCGCACTGCATTGCGCCCCGCGGCACAGTTGGCCCGGCGGGGCTTCGTGGTGGACGAGACCTTCCACCAGCAGACGGCGGACAACGCCGCCCGCTTCGCCGACTTCACCAGCACGCGCGAGCTGTTCCTTCCCGATGGCGCGCCGCCTGCGGTGGGGTCGGTCCTGCGAAACCGGGACCTGGCTCGTACCTACGACCTGCTCGGCCGGCGAGGCACCGAGTTCCTGTACGAAGGGAACCTGGCCGACGAGATCGTCGCCACCGTCGTGGAACCGCCGGTGGTGCCCGGCTCGACCCGCGTCGTCCGGCCGGGACTGATGCGACAGCCCGACCTCGCCGCCTACGAGGCACTTCTGAGGGAGCCGACGCTGGTCGGGTACCGCGGGCTCGACGTTGCCGGCATGGCGCCACCGTCCTCCGGCGGCTCGACCGTCGGCGAGGCGCTGAACATCCTCGAGGGCAGCGACCTGGGTGCGCTCGACCGGGCAGAGGCGCTGCACCGCTACTTCGAGGCGTCCGCTCTGGCGTTCGCCGACCGCAACCGCTTCGTCGGCGACGACGACTTCGTCGACGTGCCGCTGGCGGAGTTGCTCTCGCAGGAGTTCGCCGACGAACGCGCCTGCCAGATCGGAGCAACGGCGGCGCCGAAGCCGGTAGCGCCGGGAGACCCGGACGGGACGTACTCGCCGTGCGGCGGCGGGGCGCAGTCCGTCGGCGGCGACGGTGAGCAGGGCCTGTCGACGACCCACCTGACCACCTGGGACCGGTGGGGCAACGTCGTCGCCTACACGCTGACCATTGAGCAGACCGGTGGCTCCGGGATCGTCGTTCCGAACCGCGGGTTCCTGCTCAACAACGAGCTGACCGACTTCAACTTCACCCCGACGCAGGGAACGGCGCCCGACCCCAACCTGCCTGCACCAGGGAAGCGGCCCCGCTCGTCGATGAGCCCCACGATCGTCCTCGACGGTGGCGAGCCGGTCCTGGCACTGGGTTCGCCAGGTGGTTCCATGATCATCACGACGGTCCTGCAGACGCTGCTCAACCGGCTCGACTTCGGTGCGACGCTGCCCGAGGCCGTCGCCGCCCCTCGCGCCAGCCAGCGCAACACGGCGTCGGTCGCGGCAGAGCCGGCCTTCCGTGCAGAGTGGGAGGCGACGCTCGGCGGCCTGGGTCACACGTTCACCACCACGGCGGAGATCGGCGCCGTGACCGCCATCGAGCGTCTGGACGATGGTCAGCTGCTCGCGGCCGCAGAGCCGGTGCGGCGCGGCGGCGGCGACGCCGGAGTCGTCAAGCCTCGACGCTGATGGACGCCGTCAGACGGATACGCCGTAGGCCTCGGTGAAGGCCTTGCCTGCGTAAGCGTTCGAGGCATACGCGTAGCCGCCGTCGCCCCAGTCGGTGCCCCAACTGTTGCGGACGATGAAGCCGGTGGTGGTGTATCCGACGAGGGCGACTGCGTGGCCGCCGCGAGCGGTCGAGGGCTTGTAGGTCGTCAGCTTGCCCTTGGTGGCGGTCGCGTCGTACCAGGTCGAGTCGACGTCGAGCCGGGTGAGGATCGGCCCGTTGTTCGCCAGCCAGGTGCGCCAGTCGCCGAGCGTGCGGCCGAGGTTGAAGTAGGCCGCGATCTTGAGCTGCGTCGCGATGGCGTAGAACGTGGCTTCCTTGCCGGCGTAAAGCCTCCTGTTCCTGAACGGGAGCTCCCGATCGCGGACCGCTCCCCACCTGCGTGCGACATCCAGCGCGCTCTTCAACGAGGTGCCCGCCGACTCGATGAACGACGTGGGCTGACGTACGAACTGGTCGGTCTCCTTGGCGGCCATCCACTGGAAGCGGGTCGACAAGACATCCGTCTTCGCAATCCGGCCGCTCTGGACGAAGTGCCAGCGCAGTAGGGAGTCGGCCGACGCCCAGCCCACGCAGGACCCGGTCGCAGCCTGGTCGCCGATCTTCCACCAGGTGTCGTCGCGGAGATCCTTCGACCTCGGGGTTGCGGCCGAGGCGGCGAGGACTCCCGCTTCCTCGGCGTTGCGGAACTCCCAGTCGCGCTCCGTGCCCGACGACGGTATGCAGTTGAGAATGCGCTGCGTACCGTCGTCGGTGGTGACCGATCCACGCTCGTCACTATTCTTCCTGGCCATCAGGAACCCCCCGGTAAACGGCGTGCCGCCGACGATCGATGCGGCACCGGCCACTCGCGATCCAAGATCGGTCGCCGCCTCGAAGGTAGGCGCCGCCGGATGAGCCGTCAACGACGAATGTTGCAAGGGAGACCCCATGCGCGTCGCTCTCGTCGGGCTTGGTGACATCGCTCGCAAGGCGTACCTGCCCGTGCTCGCAGCCGATCCCGACATCGAGCCCGTTCTCGTCACCCGCAATCCGGCCGTGCGCGCGGAACTGGGTCAGGCATGGCGTGTACTGGAGAGCTTCGAGCGAATCTCCGATGCCCTCTCGGCAGGAATCGACGCCGCGACGGTCCACACCGCGACGCCGTCGCACGGGCACATCGTCGGAACCTTGATCGAGGCAGGTGTTCCGACGCTCGTCGACAAGCCGCTGGCGGACTCCTACGACGAGGCGTCGCGGCTGGTGGAGTTCGCCGACCGCCGGCAGGTCGGCCTCATGCTGGGCTTCAACCGGCGGTTCGCGCCCGCGTACCAGGAGGTGGCGGCGTGGCCGGATCGGGACGTCGTCGTGCTGAACAAGCACCGCCGCGACTCGGTCGCCGATCCGCGACGGGTCGTGTTCGACGACTTCATCCACGTCGTCGACACCGTGCGCTTCCTCGTCGGCGCCGGTCAGGTGATCGACATCAGCACCCGTGTCGATGACGGGCTGCACAGAGTGCTGCTCCACCTCGGCGACGGCACCCGCCACGGGATCGGGATCATGGACCGCGCCAGCGGCACAACGCAGGAGGTGCTCGAGGTCTCGGCTCCGGGACGCCGCCGGCGAATCACCGAGATGGCGGAGATCGTGCACCACCAAGACGGCGTCGAGGCCGTCACGCGTCGGGACGAGTGGGTCCCGGTCGCCGTCCAGCGGGGTTTCGCGGCGATGTGCGCGGAGTTCCTCGGGTGCGTGCGCTCCGGCCGGCGGCCGGACGTGGCCGAGGCGCTCGAGACCCACCGGCTCTGTGAGCAGATCGTGGCGGATGTGCAGCGCCGGGACCCCTAACACCTCCAGGTGCTATGAAACCTCGTCCGGCGTCTACTTGGGTGGCAGGCCGCCGGCGTACGCAAGACCACGGTCGACCCAGCGTCGCAGGTCGTCGTCCTCGGCGGAACCGGACGCGTCGACGAGAAGCCAGCCCTTCATCGGGCGGCCGGTCAGATCGAACGGCCTGGCTCCTGGCTCGGCCAACAGCGTCTCGTGTTGAGCCGGGTCGGCGCGAACGATCAGGTCGTCGCCGCGCACACCGACGGCCATGTTGCCCTGCCACAGCATCGCCAGCCCGCCGAACATCGTCTTCTCGGTCAGCCGTGGCTCGGGGCCGATCAGATCGCGTACTCGGCTGGCCAGACCTTCGTCGTAGGCCACGCAGGCATCGTGGCACAGGCACAACCCGGTCGCTCAACGGTTCCGTCGGTACTGGTCCCCTGACTGGGGCAGTACGTCCTTCCGGCCCAGAATGCCGCAGTCATCGAGGCGCCTGATCCCACCCAATGGAGACGGATCAGCGGGCCTGGTCGCTACCTACCCTATCGCCACGTGATGGGAAGACTGGACACCTTGCGAGCGCGGCAACCCCGGATCGATCTACGCGGTGAGGTGGACGGCCAGGACGGACCAAGTGTCGGAGGACTTCGGCAGGATTGGGGCTGTGACGAACGATGGAGCGGTGGGCGAGCAGCTGCCCGGACAGCCTGTAATCCCGGGTCGGGGGCTCGACCCGATGGTGGCGTTGGCAACCGGCATGCACGCCTGCCCGGGTGTGTATGCATTGTTGCTGGGGTCCGGCGCGTCCACGGCGGCGGGAATTCCGACCGGTTGGCAGGTGGTGGTCGACCTGGTGCGCCGCGCCGCGGCCGCGACCCATCCCGACGACGAGGCTGCAGTGCAGGCTGCTGCGGCCGATCCGGAAACGTGGTGGGCCGAACACGGTGACGGTGAACCGCTCGGGTACTCGAATCTGCTGGGGTCGCTTGCCGGCACGTCTGCGGCCCGTCAGGCGCTCCTGGCGGGGTACTTCGAGCCGTCCGAGGAGGACCGCGAGAAGGGGGCGAAGGCACCGACCGCGGCACACCGTGCGGTCGCGTCCCTGGTGGCGCGGGGGTCGGTGCGGGTGATCCTGACGACGAACTTCGACCGGCTGGTGGAGCGGGCGTTGGAGGACGTCGGGATCTCGCCGCAGGTGATCCACACGCCGGAACAGGTGCACGCGGCGACCCCGTTGGCGCACTCGAAGGTCACCATCGTGAAGCTACACGGCGACTACCTCGACCTGGAGCAACGCAACACCGTCGACGAGCTGTCCACCTACCCGGACGCGTACGACCGGCTGCTGGACAGGATCTTCGACGAGTACGGGCTGATCGTGTCCGGCTGGTCGGCTGACTGGGACCACGCCCTGGTGGCGGCGCTGGAGCGGCGGGCGAGCCGCCGCTACCCGCTGTTCTGGGGTTCCTACTCGCAGCCCTCGGAGAAGGCCGCCCGGCTGATCGCGCAGCACGACGGCGCCGTAATCGGGAACGTGACCGCCGACGACCTATTCACCGGTCTCACGACCCGTCTGGAGGCCCTCGACACGCTGGCGGCGCCGCCGCTGACCCGCGACATGGCGGTCGCCCGGTTGAAGCGGGTCCTGCACGACCCGGTGCGCCGCATCGAGGTCACCGACATGATCCAGGGCGAAACCGAGCGGATCGTCACCCACGTCGCCGACAAGGAACGGTTCCCGATCCACCTGCCGACGATCGTGTTCGCCGACTTCGACGCCGAACTCGCCTCGATGCGCACCGAGTCCGACACACTGCTGCACCTGCTGGCGACAGGGGTGTTCCACGACGACGGCAGCCATGAGCCGGTGTGGCTGCGCTCGGTCGAGCGGCTCATGGCGGCACGCGGCCGGGTCGACGGCACCTTCAACCCTAGTCTCGATGCCCGTCGCCAGTACTCGGCACTGCTGGCGGTGTGGGTAGCCGGGGTCGCGGCGATCGCCGCCGGACGCGAGGACTTCCTCGCGCGGCTGCTAACCGAGCCGACGTGGCGCCCGCAGTTCAACGACCGCACCCCGCGGCCAGCGGCCGACGTGCTGCGACCCATCTGGCTGCTGGAACACGACTGGCTCAACAAGCTGCCGCGGTGGGGCGAGCCCGCTCGCTGGCTCTACCCAGCCAGTCACCTGCTCCGACTGGACGGCCGTGAGCCGGTCCGGTCGCTGCTCCCCGACGACGACGGGTACGCCGCGGCGTGCGACCGGCTGGAGTGCCTCGCCTCCTACGTCGCGGTCGACGCGGTCCGGGAGCCGTCACGACACGCGCCGTGGATGGGCGAGTTCATCCTGGACAGCCGCTCCGACGGCAACGGCAACGGCCTGGCCGCCCAGATCGCGACCGAAATCGACGACCACTGGCCGATGCTCGCCGCGTTCGGCGGGGACGTCGAACGTGCCCAGAAGGCAGCGCAGGACACCGTGGAGTTCATCCGGCAGCGCGGCCGCACCTGGTAGCCACCCCGGCTGATACCCGCTGGGGCATCGGAGCATCGCAGCCCGTGTGTGTGGCACGCGCCATTCCGTCGGTGGTATCGCCTAACGTTGCTAGTCCAACGTGTGGGAGGGACCCTGATCGAGTACGACACCAGAGCGGTACGCCGGCGTCCAGTGCGTTGGTGATCGTGCAGGACTCCGGCCGGACGACCTTCGTGGGCCAGTGGTGGCAGCCCGACCAGCCAGACGAGCGGAGCCCTGGCACCTTACAGATCGGGACGGGTCATCCCGAACTGCAGCTTCACGCGACCAGCGCTGCTCAGTCGGCCCCCAGCCGACGCGGCGACCGGTTCGACGTTCCGGTGCTGTACGGGCGAAGCATGGGAACCTGCCTGACCTTGCTGCACATCACCGAGACCAGCAGGTCCACCACCCGAGTCGGCGAGCTGCAGGAGACCCACCGCGTGCTGTTCGTGGGTACTGTGCTGGTCGGCGAGAACCATGTGACCAGCGCGGCGGACTGCCGGTTCAATCGCGCGTTGCTCCAGCTGTCCAACCTCAACGAATGGGTGCACCGCTCGCCTTTCCGGTGGTCGTTCGCTGGGCCGGTGGAAACGGTGGAACTGCTCGACCTGCCCACGCTGCGGGCTTCGATTCCCGGCTGCGAGATCACGCTGGACCGGACGGCCGTGTCCCAGCACGGGGACCTGACCGATTCAGGCTTCACCAGCCATGAGGTTATCGGGCTGAGGTTCGACGAGCCGCAGCCGCTCGAGGAACTGGAGTACCGGTTCATCCGTCCGCTGGAACAGCTGCTGACCTTGGCCACCGGCACGTCCTGCACGGCGTTCGACGTACAGGTCGGCAACGACAACGGGTCCGATGGGCTCGGCAGTTGGCCGTTGATCACTTACACCGTTCGTCGGCGCAATACTGACATGGCCCAGCAGGACCGGCCGAGGATCCGCGAGCATATGCGCTTCGGCATGAACAGCGCCGGCTACCCACCCAACATCGACTTTGGTGAGTTCATACCCCGCTGGTTCGCACTGCAGGGACAGCTGGGCACGGTCTGCGACCTGATCTTCTCACTGCGGTCGGATACCAGCGGGTATCTACAGGAACAGCTATTCTCCATCGCGTCGGCCCTGGAGGGGATGCACCGTCGCCTGAACCCCCAGTACGAGAAGAAGACCGCCGACGATTGGGCACGCAATAGCGAAGTCCTTGAGGCGGTGCGCACGGGGCGGCCCGAGCATCACGACTGGCTCAAGGACGCGATTGCCCACGCGCACCGCAAGTCCTACGCGTTCCGGATTAGTGAGCTGTTAGATCAGACCGACCACCTCATGGCTGAGGTCGTCGGCGACGAGACCAAGTGGACCCAACAGCTACGCGATGTCCGCGACGGCATCGGGCACGTACTACCTCGCCAGGATGACAAGACAGTCCCGCAGATGATCGGCATGCTCAAGTCGGCTCAGCTTCTCGCCGAACTGGTGTTGCTACGCCAGCTCGGGTTCACCCCTGCGGAATGCCGCAGCTGCCTGGGACACCATTGGGAACTGGACAACGTGCGTGAGCGCGTCAAGATGGGATACCCGAAGTGGTTCGACGGGCCGGGTACGAGCCTCGGCTAACGCTGGCCGCACACTGTCATACTGCGATGTCCCGGCGCTAAGGGTCCTGGAGGCCTGCCGCGGCAAACCCGTTGATTCTGCGGCCGCACACCGGCACCCCGATCGTTCGACGCGACGCCTCCCGTATAGTGACCCGCATCGCCGAAGTCGCCCTCGGGTGGTCAGCGAGCCCGGTGCGCGGCATTCCGCCGCGTTCGCGCATCAGCCCTGGGGCCGCGGACGTCCTGACGTGCGGGCTCGTTTCTGTGTCACTGTCCGGAGCGTCAGGCTCCCGGTCAGATCCCGATCAGGGCACACCGTGGATCGTCCGAAACGGGTCTCGGCTCCCGGCTGGTGGCGATGGATCGGTCGGTTGACCCGAGGCAGGTCGGCAGTGGAATCGTGCGGCCTCAACCGGAGCGGCAGCCTGGCCCCAGAGCTCTGTCAATCGTGGTCGCGGCTCCCCGTTCGCTGCCCGCAAGCGGCGGCTGTTCAGGACCGCCAGTCTCAAGGCCAGAACGCAGACGATTCGTGCACTCCATCCGCATGTGGCCAGGAGCGTATAGTCATGCGGGTCACCGACTCCCCGGTGGCAAGGCACGACGAGGGGCTCCGGTGTCTCTGGTTTCACGATTTCGCGTGCGGTCCACACACAGCCCACTCCCAGACGCCGACTCCGGAGCAGGAGCGTTGGGCGAACGCTCGCCGGGCCCACGCCTGTCAGCGCTGGCCCTGGCCGTAGTGACCGGGTTTGCGATGGTGGGCGTCACGCTCTCGACCGCGCAAGCGGCGCAACTGTTCAAGTACAAGACGTACAAGGTTCCGTCCGCCAACAGCGAACCCGCGTCCATCACCGTGGGCTCCGATGGGAACCTCTGGTTCACCGAGGGCGCCGAGTTCTTCACGCCCAACCCCGACCCCGACACCGGAGGAACCTTCCACAGCAACATCGGACGGATCACCCCGTCGGGCGAGTTCACGGAGTTCCGGGTGGACGGCGGCGGCTTCCCGCACGACATCGTGCAAGGCCCAAGCGGGTTGCTGTACTTCTCCAACAACCAGGGCCTCGGCCGCATCGGTACCGACGGTGTGGTGGAGCCGTTCATCGACGCGCCGTTCTCGGTGGGCGGCAACGAGCTGGACGCCCACGGTGACAACATATGGATCACCGACTTCAACCAGCGCAGCCTGTGGCGCAACGACACCGCCTCCGGTGGGTTCACCGAGTTCCCGATCGGAGACGGCTCACTGTTCGGCCCCTCGGACCTAGTGGTGGACGGGTCCGGAAGCGTCTGGTTCGGCGCCTCGGACGACGAGCAAGGGGTGATCGGCCGCCTCGACCCGACCGTCGTGGACAACCCGGATACACCGGTGCCGGAGAACGTCACCACCTTCACCGTTGACGGAGACCCAAACGCGCTCAACATCGCCACCGACGGCAAGGTGTGGTTCACCGACCGGTTCAACGACACGGTCGGATACGTCGACCCAGCCAACAACAACCAGGTCAGTGAGTTCCCCACCCTCACACCTGAAGCCGGTCCCCAGCACATCGCCCCCGCGGCCGACGGCAGTATGTGGTTCACCCAGGCCAACGTCGGCAACGCCGCCCGAATCACCCCAGATGGTGTGATCACGGAAGCCGGCAAGGCTGTCGGCGACGACCCCAACAGCGGACTTGAGAATGCCCTTGGGATCGCCGTCCTTCCCGACCCCGATGGCCCAGCGGGCCCTGCGAACGAGTCGGTGTGGTTCACCATGGAGGCCGCCAACAAGATCGCATCACTGAGGTAACCCGCGCCGAGGTGCTCGAGGTCCGCGCGGGCCGCGTCGCCATGGTGCGCGACTTCCTCGCCACCGGCACATCGGACGAGCTGGCCGCGACACGCAAGATCCCGTGGGACCCCGACTATCAGGAAACCACCCTCTCTTGCCTGCACGTAATCCTCGAGGAGGAGTGGGAGCACCACTGCTACGCCGTACGCGACCTCGAGGCGATCGAGGCGAAGTCTGGCGGATGAGCCGGTGACCGCGGGCGCCTCGCCCCC
>JBOGDU010000213.1:0-6692 GCA_050743145.1 Jiangellaceae bacterium
GTGCTGGCCGAGCCGGCCAGCCCGTCGTACGTGCGCTGGGCGCTCGAGCAGTGCGGCAACCCCGACGACTTCCATGTGGCCGTGTTCTCGGTGCTCTGTGTCGACGACGACCGGGCCCGGGCGTACCGGACCATGGCGCCCTGGTTGGCGTCCCTGCTCACCGACCCGCACGTGGGCCTGCGCGTGCTGCCGTTCTTCGACGACCTCGTGGCGCGCCACGACACGCACGGGGTGAGCGGGCTCGCGACCATGCCGTCGGAGTGGTGGAGCGAGATCGGCCCGATCGGCACCGCCGACGACGCCGTCGCGCACGTCGAGGCACTGAAGGCGGCGGGAGTCCAGAGCATCGGCATGTTCCCCGCGCCCGTTGTCGAGACCGCGATGGCTCAGGTCGACGACGTGCTGCGGATCGCCGCGCGCTGAGTCACAAGGTCGCCCGCTCGGCGCCTTTCGGTCACTCATCGTCGTTCTCCGCCGCCTGGATCGCGGTGATCGCCACCGTGTTCACGATGTCGCCCACGAGTGCACCGCGGGACACGTCGTTGACCGGTTTGCGCAGGCCCTGGAGCACCGGCCCGATGGCGACGGCTCCGGCGGAGCGCTGGACCGCTTTGTACGTGTTGTTGCCGGTGTTGAGGTCCGGGAAGACGAAGACCGTGGCCCGGCCGGCGACCTCGCTGCCGGGAAGCTTCGTCCGCGCGACGCTCGCGTCCACGGCTGCGTCGTACTGGATCGGACCGTCGACCGACAGCTCGGGTTGACGCTCGCGCACGAGCGCCGTCGCCGTCCTGACCTTGTCGACCTCGGCGCCCGCGCCTGACTCGCCGGTCGAGTACGACAGCATGGCGATCCGGGGCTCGACACCGAACTGTGCCGCCGTCGCGGCCGACGAGATGGCGATGTCGGCGAGTTGCTCGGCGGTCGGATCCGGGATGACCGCGCAGTCGCCGTAGACCAGGACGCGGTCGCGCAGACACATGAAGAAGACGCTGGACACGACCGACACTCCGGGTGCGGTCCGGATGACCTCGAACGCCGGTCTGATGGTGTGAGCGGTCGTGTGAGCTGCGCCGGACACCATGCCGTCGGCGAGTCCCAGCAGCACCATCATCGTGCCGAAGTACGAGACGTCGACGACGACGTCGCGAGCGGCCTCGACCGTCATCCCTTTGTGAGCGCGCATCCGGGCGTACTCGAGGGCGAACCGCTCCCGCAATTCGTCGTCGTGCGGGTCGACGATCCGCGCGGCCGAGACGTCCAGGCCCAGCTGGTCCGCCCTGCCCCGGATGGTCGACGGCGATCCGAGCAGCGTGATGTCGGCCACGCCTCGGAGCAGCAGGGTCTCAGCGGCCTGCAGGACCCGCTCTTCCTCGCCCTCGGGCAGGACGATGCGCCGGCGTTGCCCGCGGGCCCGTTCGACCAGCTCGTACTCGAACATCAGCGGCGTGACGACGTCACCGGACGTGACGTCGAGCCGGTGCAGCAGCTCGTCGCCGTCGACATGTTCCTCGAACAGTGCAAGAGCGGTGCCGACCTTGCGCGGGGACTCCTTGGACAACCGTCCCTGGGCGGAGGCCAGCCGGGTCGCGGTCGTGTAAGTGTCGCCTGTCGTTGTCACGACGGGAAGGCGGGACTCCAGGCCGTCGACGAGTCGCTGGACCTGGGCCGGCACTTCGAACCCGCCGTTGAGGAACACCCCGGCCAGGGATGGGAAGGTCTGCGACGTGTGCGCCATGAGCACGCCCAGCAACACATCGGAGCGGTCGCCCGGCGTGATCACGACGCCCCTGTCGACCAGGTGATCCAGCACGTGGGGCAGGGTCATGGCGCCCACCAGCACGTCTAGGACCTCCCGTCCGAGCATCGCCGGGTCGCCGCTGCGCAATTCGCCGTCGCAGGCCTCGAGGAGGTCGGCGACCGTCGGCGCGGTGAGCAGCGGCTCGTCGGGAATCGCGTACGCGGGAACCGGCCCCGCGAG
Organism: Jiangellaceae bacterium; assembly: GCA_050743145.1. Taxonomy (GTDB): domain Bacteria; phylum Actinomycetota; class Actinomycetes; order Jiangellales; family Jiangellaceae; genus DASRTE01. The sequence goes on from JBOGDU010000213.1 coordinate 1,979, forward strand.
TGCCGCCCGCGCAGGGTCGAGGGCATCCGGATCGACCCGGTTGGCCACGATGCCCAGCAGCCGTCCGTGCTGAGCGGCGAGCTCGGTGACCGCGAGGTCGGCGGCGGTGCGTATGTCGATGGGCACGCGACGCCGGCCGGGCACCACCAGGAGCACGGGGGCGCCCAGGTTGACCGCGATCCGGGCGTTGTACGAGAACTCGGTCGGGCTGCTGACGTCGGTGTAGTCACTGCCGACGACCACCACCGCGGCACACTGGCGGGCAACCTCGTGGTACCGCTCCACGATCGTCGACATGGCGCCCTCGGGGTCGTCGTGCACGTCGTCGTAGGTCACACCGGCACACAGGTCATAGGGCAGGTCGACGCCGTCGTGGTCGAGCAACAACTCGAGGACGTAGTCGGGCCGATGGCCGGGGCGGACGATCGGGCGGAACACACCGACGTGGCCGACCCTGCGGACCAACAGGTCGAGCACGCCGAGCGCGACCGCTCCCTTCCCGGTCTCGCCCTCAGCCGATGCGACGTAGACGCTGCGGACCACGGTGGCGAGGCTAGCGGGATCGTCGCAGCGCCGAGTCCGTCACTCCATTCGCTCCACCGGTCGACGCTGCTCCTCGCCGCCGCCGGACCTGGTGAAGAAGGAGAACGTGCCGTCGGACTCGAGCACGACGAGGTCGACGTCGGCGAGGTCGCGCACCCCGTGCTCGCGGGCGGCGGCGAGCAGGTCGTCGAGGGGCAGCCTCTCGTAGCGCAGGACGTCCTCGTCGACGTTTCCGTCGCGGAGCAGGATCGTCGATTCGCCGTCGAGCACCGGCCGGGTCGGCTCGAACCGCCAGCTCACCCAGGAGAGCAGGATCGACAGCAGCGTGAACGTGGCCACCGCAAGGGCGCCGCCGGTGAGCGAGAGGTCCTCCTGCATGACCGTCTGGCTGATCAGGTCGCCGAGCGTGACCAGGAGGATCAGCTCGAACGCGGTCAGCTGGGTGACCTGTCGCTTGCCGGAGACCCGCAGGACGAACCACAACAGGGCGAAGACGAGGGTAGCGCGGATGATCACGTCCATCAGGGCAGCACCACCATTCGGAAGCGGACCTCGGCCACCTCGCGGCCGTCGTCGATGACCGCGACCCAGTACCGGTGGGCGCTGGGCGGTTGCGTGGGGCCGGTGCGGGCGTCGAGGGTGACGGAGAGGACCTCGCCCTGGGGCGGGTCGAACTCGTAGACGATCCGATGCGGTGCAGCGGTCTCGGCGGAGGGGTTCGGATAGAAGTTCTGGAAGTCCAGGCGGTCGAACAGGTCCTTGTCGAACGCGAGTGTCACCGGACCGTCGAAACCGCCGGGGCGGATGACCTCGACACGAAGCGGCGTGGCCATACCGGAGCGCGTGACCTGGGCATGATGCGCCACCAGACGGTACCCACCGCCCTCGGCGGCGACGTCGGCCGTGCGCGGCCCGAGGGCGCCGACCAGTCCGGCCGCGACGAGGACGCCCAGCGCGACGATGCCGACGCGACGCAGGTTCCGCGCCCGACGGGCGCCGCCGGGATCGCGGTGGCGGGGGAGGGTCGGTACGTGGTCCACCACGTCACCGTTGTACTGGTCGCAGGCCCCGATACGGTGAGGGCTCGCCGCCGGGAGCCGCGGGGTACGGTCACCCCATGGCGCCGCGACCCGACGAGATCCTCGTCGCCCCCAAGGTGTTGCTGCACGACCACCTCGACGGTGGCCTCCGGCCGGCGACGATCGTCGAACTGGCCGGCGAGATCGGCCACGACCTGCCGACGCGCGACGCCGACGAGCTCGCGGCCTGGTTCATCGAGTCGGCGAGCTCGGGATCGCTGGAGCGCTACCTCGAGACGTTCTCCCACACCGTCGCGGTCATGCAGCACCGCGACGCCCTGATCCGGGTGGCCGCCGAGTGCGCCCAGGACCTGGCCGCCGACGGCGTGGCGTATGCGGAGGTGCGATATGCGCCCGAGCAGCACCTCTCCGGCGGGCTGACCCTCGAACAGGTCGTCGAGGCGGTGGAGGAGGGCTTCCGGCTCGGCGAGGTACGTGCCCAGCGGGCCGGTCATCCGATCCGGGTCGCCACCTTGTTGACGGCGATGCGGCACGCGGCCCGATCAACCGAGATCGCCGCGCTTGCCGTGACCTACCGCGACGCCGGGGTGGTGGGCTTCGACATCGCCGGCGCCGAGGCGGGCTTCCCGCCCACGCGGCACCTCGACGCGTTCGAGTACCTGCGGCGCGAGAACGCGCACTTCACCATCCACGCCGGCGAGGCGTTCGGCCTTCCGTCGATCTGGGAGGCACTGCAGTGGTGCGGCGCCGACCGGCTCGGCCACGGTGTGCGGATCATCGACGACGTCACCGTCGCGCCGGACGGCACGGCCGAGCTCGGCCGACTCGCCGCCTACGTCCGGGACAAGCGGGTGCCGCTGGAGATGTGCCCGTCGTCCAACGTCCAGACCGGAGCAGCTCCCTCCATCGCCGAACACCCGATCGGTCTGCTCACCCGGCTGCGGTTCCGGGTCACTGTCAACACCGACAACCGGCTGATGAGTGGCACCTCGATGTCGAGGGAGTTGGCGCTGCTCTCCGAGGCGTTCGGCTACGACCTCGACGACCTCCAATGGTTCGCGGTCAACGCGATGAAGAGCGCGTTCATCCCCTTCGACGAACGGCTCGCGCTCATCAACGACGTCGTCAAGCCCGGGTACGCGGCCTTGGCCGCCCAGCGTGCCTTCGCCGCCGTGCGCGGCCCGGTCCGCTGACCCGACGGGACCCTCAGTCCTCGTTGGGCATCAGGATCCACAGGGCCAGGTAGATGACGAACTGGGGGCCGGGCAGCACGCACGAGATCAGGAACACGATCCGGACGCCGGTCGGGGTCATGCCGAAGCGGCGTGCCAGCCCGGCACAGACCCCGGCGATCATCCGGCCCTCGCGTGGTCGAACCAGGCCGGTGCGTTTGGTCGATTCGTTCACGCCATCCACGATAGGTGCCGCCAGCGGGCTGACCGTGCACCTTCGGGATGGTCGGTCCCCGGCTCGTCACCTCAGGGAGACCCTGGAGCCGGTCCGGCCGGGTCCAGCGCGAGGGCTGCGAGTGTGCGCCGGACCTCACGGGCATCGGCGGGCCGGGCGCCGAGGGCGATCTGGCGACGGAGCACGTCACGTTCGGCGCGCATCAGGGCCCACCCGCGGCGCAGGAGTGTCAGGGGCGGCTTCCGGTGCTCAGCGAGGTCGCGCGCGAGGCGCCGGACGAAGTTCGTCCACGGTGCGCGCTGCACGGTCAGGGCATCGGCCAGGACGCCGCGGTCACGGCACGCGGTGACGATCTCCGCGGCGAACAGCCCTTCGGCGAGGAAGACGGGCGCGTCGCCGACGTCGAACCGGTGGCTCCCCGTGGACCGGTCGAGGGCGATGTCGTAGCTGGGAACGTCGGCGCTGCCGTCACGGCAGATCGCCGTCAGGGTCTCGACCGCCAGGTCGCCGTTCCACGAGCGCGGGTCGTCCCAGTCGATGATGCCGAGATCGATGTCACGCGGCATGCAGGGGTCGTCGCCGTCGCGGTAGAAGTCGTCGAGCGCAAGCACGGGCAGGCCGCTCGCACGGGCAAGGTGCGACTTGCCGCTGCCAGAGGGACCGGCGAGCAGGACGACACGGCGCACGCTGTGCCAGTGTGCCGCACTCCGAGGTCACGGCGGCTCCGGCAGGTCCAACTCCACCGTGTCGGCCGCGCTCACCGTGCGGATCGGCGTCACCGTGGCCCAGCCCTCGGCGAGGTAGGCGAGGTCGGTGCCGGGATCGGGCTCCACCTCTGACTGCTGGACGGAGGTACGCACGTACCCCGTCGTGGCCTCGGCGATCGTCATCTGCACCTGTCCGAATCGGGCCAGCACCGCCCGGCGGAGGCCACGGAGCTCGCCCGCTCGCACATCCGGGACGTTCAGGTTGAGCACGGTTCCGGGCGGCATGGAGCCCAACGCCGCAAGCAGGCCGCCGGCGAGATCGGCCGCCGTATCCCAGTGTCTTGCCTCGTCGTCCACGGTATCGATGGCGGCGATGGCCGCGCCGCCGGTCGCTGCGCTGGCGGCTGCCGCGGTCAGCACGTCCAGCGACACCGCCATCGCACGCACGCCCGCGCTGGCGGCCGTCAGGGTGGCGCCGACTGTGCCGGAGTGGAGGACCGCGTTGCCGGCGTTGGCACCGCGGTTGATTCCCGACAGGACCAGATCTGGCGTGGGCCCGAAGGCACCCAGCGTGCCCAGCGTGACGATGTAGGCCGGAGATGCACCGATGGCGAAGGCCGTCACACCGTCGACGTCGCGAAGGTCTCTGCGTTCGATCATCACGCGGCCTTCGTCGACGACCGCCGTCATGGCGGCGCTCACACCGCTCGATTCGTCCAGTGGCGCGGCCACGACGACCTCGAGTCCGTGTTCCACGGCCACAGCGGCGAGCCGGCGCAGGCCGGGGGCGGAGATCCCGTCGTCGTTGGTGACGAGGACCCGCGTCATGCCCGGCCGCCCGACGTCTCCAGCGGTTCGATCCGGACCCGCGGCACCAGCGCTGCGATCGCCTCCGCGCGCCCACTGCCCAATCCGTGACGGGTCACGTTGTGCGCCCCGGCCGCCGCGCCCGTCCGGACGGCGTCGGCGAGGTCACCTCCGCGGGCAAGCTCGGCGGCGTCCCCTGCGGTCATGGAG
>JBOGDU010000214.1:0-7881 GCA_050743145.1 Jiangellaceae bacterium
TCGTCAACCATGAGGTGGGCCACGCCATCGGCTTCGGCCACGTCGGTTGTCCGGGTGTCGGTGAACCGGCTCCCGTCATGCTCCAGCAGACGTACGGCCTCGATGGCTGCCTGCCGAATCCGTGGCCGGACCCGTGACGCCGCAGGTGGCATCGCGACCACGCCGACGATGTCGGGGGCGGTTCTATGCTCGTCGCCGTGTCCGTAGTCCGCCTCGGCGTCGCCGAACGGCGGGCCCGGCTGGCCGTACGCCACCACCTGGCGCCGGCCGCCCGCGCCGACGACGTCCTCGGCATGGTCCGCGACCTGATCGCGCTGCACGCCACCGACCCGGCGTCGGTCTACCTGGCAGCCTGGGCGAGGCTCCGTAGACCTCAGGTCGCCACCATCGACAACGCGCTCTACGACGACCGCACGCTCGTGCGTGTGCTGGGCATGCGGCGCACGATGTTCGTGTTGCCGGTCGAGGTGGTGCCGGTGGTGCTGGCCGCGTGCACCAGAGCCGTTGCCGTGGTCGAACGGCGCAAGACCGTGCAGTTCTTCTCCGAGGCCGGCCTGGCCGATGACGTGCCGGCCTGGCTCGAGGAACTGGAGAAGGCGACGCTCGCCGCCCTGGCCACCCGCGGCGAGGCGCTGTCGACGGAGCTCTCCACCGATGTGCCGCGGCTGGCCGAGCAGTTCGTCATCGCCCGCGGCAAGTCGTACGAAGGCAAGCAGAGCGTCGCCAGCAGGGTGCTACCACTCCTGGCAAACGACGGCCGGATCGTGCGCGGCCGCCCCCGCGGGTCCTGGCTCTCGACCCAGTACCGGTGGGCTGTGACCGAGGAATGGCTGCCCGGCGGTCTGGCCGACCTTTCCGTCGAGGCGTCGCGGGTCGACCTCGCACGTCGCTGGCTGAGCGCGTTCGGGCCGGCTCCGGTCAGTGACCTGAAGTGGTGGACCGGCTGGACGCTCGGGCAGACCCGCGCAGCGCTCACCGAGATCAGCCCGGTCGAGGTCGACCTCGACGGGGCGCCGGGCATCGCCCTGGCCGACGACCTCGAACCCACGCAGGTTCCCGAGCCGCACGCGTTGCTGCTGCCGGCGCTCGACCCGAGCGTCATGGGCTGGTCGGCGCGCGAGTGGTTCCTCTGCGGCCACGACGTCGCGCTGTTCGACTCGACCGGCAACGCGGGGCCGACGGTCTGGTGGGACGGCCGAATCGTCGGCGGCTGGGCGCAACGCAAAGATGGTGAGGTCGTGTTCCGGCTGCTCGACGACGTCGGCACCGAGGCGGCCGCCGCGGTCGCAACCACTGCGGCTGAACTCGGCGCGTGGCTCGGACCCGTGCGGGTGATCCCGCGGTTCCGCAATCCGCTGGAGCGCGAACTGACCGCCTGAGCCCAGGGATGCCGGGTGAACGTCAGGTGCGGGGCGCCCGGATCAAGACCACGACGATGTAGAAAGGGCCGGCGACGATGCCGCATGTCAACAGCGCTCGGGTCACTGTCGAGCTCGTGTCGCTCGGCGCGACGGTGGACGCGGCGCGAGGAGAGGTGATCACCCCAGCTGACCGATCCGGATCGCGTTGCCGAACGGATCGCGCAACCCGAAGTCGATGCCGTACGGGCGCTCGGTCGGCTCGTCGGTGAGCTCGACCCCTCGCGCCAGCAGGGTGTCGTATGTCTTCTGGGCGTCGTCGGTACTGATGCAGAGCCAGCCGCCCATTGCGCCCTTCGTCAACAGTTCGCGAACCTGCTCCGCCGTCGCCTCGTCCATAGCCGGTGGGCCGGGCAGCTCCAGCAGGATCTGACGGCCGGGCTCGCCGGGGACGTTGACGGTCAGCCAGCGCATGAAGCCAAGGTCCTGGTCGGTGTTGACCTCGAGCCCGAGTTTGCCGACGTAGAAGTCGAGGGCCTCGTCCTGGTCGAGGACGAAGATCTGCGATTGCGTGATGGAGTTCAGCATGCCGACGACGCTAGCCGAGCGCCGAACGCGGCTGCTTATCCGAAACTGCTCGGTCGAGTCCACGCTTTCGTGAAGCAGGTCGGGGCGGCCACGACGTGGCCCCGCTTGCGGTAATCGGTCGGTGCCTCGCCGACGATTTCGCGGAACGTGCGGCTGAACGTCCCCAGGCTGGTGAAGCCGACATCGATGCAGATCTCCGTGACGCTGCGATCGCTTTCGCGCAGAAGGAACATCGCCCGTTCGACGCGGCGCCGCTGGAGGTAGCGGTGCGGCGTCTCTCCGAACGTCGCACGGAACGTCCGGATAAAGTGTGCCTCGGAGACGTGGGAGATCCGCGCGAGCGTGGGAACGTCGAGCGGCTGGGCGTACGTGCGGTCCATCGTGTCGCGTGCACGGAGCAGCCGGCGGTTGGACTGCTCGACGGCCGTGCTCACTGCTCCATCACACCATTGTCTAGCGGCGCGTCGGGAGCATGGTCGCCCGCTTGCTAGAAAGATACTTTCGAGAGAGAGGCGCCAAGTGACGTTCGTCCCACGGTCGATGCGCGCGATCCGCCTGCACAGGTCCGACGACGGTACGCGGCTGGTGGAGGAGCGTGTGGACACGCCCCAGCCGGGGCCCGGCGACGTGCTGGTGAGTGTGCATGCAGCCGCGATCACGCGAGGCGAGCTCGAATGGCCGGCTGACCGGCTCCCCGCGATCCCGTCCTACGAACTCTCGGGAGTGGTCGCTGCCGTCGGCTCCGGTGTCCACGGCATCGTCAGTGGAGACGAGGTCTACGCCCTTGCCGACTTCGACCGCGACGGCGCCGCGGCCGAGTTCGCCGTCGTCGCCGGCGACCTTCTGGCCCCCAAGCCGCGAACGCTCGGCCACGTCGAAAGCGCCGCCGTCCCGCTTGCCGCTCTCAGCGCATGGCAGGGGCTCTTCGACCACGGGAAGCTGGCGGCGCGCCAGCGCGTGCTCGTCCACGGAGCGGCCGGTGGGGTGGGAAGCTTCGCCGTGCAGCTCGCGCACGCGCACGGAGCCCATGTCATCGGCACGACCTCGACTGGAGGCGTCCAGGCGGCTTGGGCGCTCGGAGCCGATGAGGTGATCGACAACACCACGACTCGCTTCGAGGAGACGGTCGACCCTGTCGATCTCGTCTTCGACACTGCGGGCCGCGGGATGCTCGGACGCTCTCGGGCGATCCTCCGCCCCGGTGGCCGGCTCGTGTCGGTTGCCGAAGAGCCGGTGGGCGACGGCGTGTACTTCGTCGTCGAGCCCAACCGCGGGCAGCTCGTCGAGCTCGCACGCCTCGTCGACGGCGGCGAGCTGCGCGCGCTGGTCGATTCGGTGTTTCCGCTGAGCGAGGCACATGGTGCCTTCGCGCGCAGCATGCAGTCCGGCAAGCGTGGCAAGGTGGTTCTCCGGGTGGTCGATGACTAGGCAAGCGCAGAAGGCCGAGGCGTTCCGGGCGCTGCACGCCGGCGAGCCGTTCGTGATCCCGAACCCCTGGGACGCGGGCTCGGCTCGCGTCCTGGCTGCGCTCGGGTTCAAGGCGCTCGCCTCGACCAGCTCCGGCTTCGCGTTCACGCTCGGGCGCCTGGACGGCAGTGTGACCCTTGACGAGGTGATCGAGCACGCAGCGGCGCTCGACCAGGCGACCGACCTACCCGTCTCCGTCGACCTGGAGAACGGCTACGGCCCTGACCCGGAGCAGGCCGCGCGTGCGATCACCCACGTCGCCGAGGTCGGTGCGGTCGGCGGCTCGATCGAGGACTACGATCCGGCGGGTTACCTCTACGAGTTGGCACCCGCCGTCGATCGGGTCGCTGCAGCTGTCGAGGCCGTGCGAGGGCTGCCCTTTGCGTTCACCCTTACTGCGCGCGCCGAGAACCACATCCGGGGCAACCCGGATCTGCAGGACACCATCGCCCGCCTGCGGGCCTTCGAGGACGTCGGCGCCGACGTCCTGTACGCACCGGGCCTGCGGACTGCTGAGCAGATCCGAGCCGTATGTGAGGCCGTCTCCATGCCGGTCAACGTGCTGGCGCTGCCGGAGCTGTCGCTGGGGGAGATCGTTGCAGCGGGCGCGCAGCGGGTCAGCGTCGGTGGCAGCCTGACCTGGGTCGCCGTCCGCGCGATGGCGGCCGCGGCGACGCAGATAAGCGAAACCGGCGACCTCTCGGCGCTCGGCGCACGCCTCCCGCTCGATGACTGGTTCCCGTCCTGAGAACAGGAGGGAGGGAGGGTGCCTCGCGGATGTGCTCAGCCTCGCGGCCGCAGCAACTGCGCGGCGTGAACGGCGGCCGCCAGAGCGTCGGGGTCACCGGTGCGCACGAAGACCTCGGCCGCCGTGTCGGTGAACTTGATGACGTGCTCGTCGCCGTGTGCGGCGGCGCGTTCCACCGCCTCTGCGGCCGGATCCGCGACGGCCGGGGCGGACGGCAGGTCGGCGCGCGGTACCGCCGTCGACGGTTCGTACATCGCGATGATCGCGGCGCTCGCCGCCCAGACCGCGGACAGACTGAACGCCCACATCTCGCGCGGCAGGACGGGCAGAGTGTGCAGGACGGCGTTCGGCGCGGTGGCCGTGTGTACGAGCAGCACCGGGCTGCCGTGTCCGTGGGTGAGGTATCGCAGGGTCGCGGCGTCGATCAGGTCGGTCAGACGCGCCTCGACGTCGGCGTCGTCGGCGGCAGCACGCAGTGAGGTCAACGAGGCCGACCAGCCGGCGAGGTCGGCCAGCTTCGGGATCCGCGAGGCGATCACGCCACGCTGTACAGAAAGATGAGGTACCGCCTCGAGCGCGGCCGCCGCATCGAGCGTTCCGGCCGGGCCGGTGACGCCCGGGACGGAACGCCAGCGGGCCGCCCAGAAGGCCAGTCCGTGCGCGAGCTCGGTCTGTGCAGCGTGACCCTCGTTTCCGGTCAGCAGCGTCCGCACGGCGTGGCCGACCCTGATCACCCCATGGGTGGCGCCGGCACTGATGCCGGGGAGCAGCCGTGGCCACCAGGTCGTGAGCACATCGCGCCACGGACGCTCGGTCATCTGGCCGGCGAAGTACGCCGTCCAGTCGCCGACCCGTCTGCCCGTTCCCAACGCGTCCCGCCAGGTCTCGTCGGTGATCCGGTCACGGGGATCCGGCAGATCCTCCAGGCGCGGCATGTACGCGTCGACCCATCGGGGAACGTCGACCTCGTGGCCGCGTCGGACCAACACCTCGACCGCCATCGGGCCGTGGTTGGAGAGCCCGTTGTCGCCCTCCTCGTCGCCGCCGTACTCAGGACCGGTGACGTGGAGGCGTTCGTACGCTTCGTCCAGTATCTGGCTGCTCACGTTTGACCTCCTCCTGACTTCGACCCTACGTACGGCGGCCGGGGAACGCGACCAGACGGTCACTCGGGCGGGCATGCGGCGGCACGCCGGCGGCGTATCGCCACCGCCGATGAGTTCTGACGACGCGCCCGGTCTACACGTGTGACCTGTCCGATGAACGATGAGTGACCAGCCGTGTCGGCGGCTCGGTGGCGAGCAGTCCGACGTGTTTGGGTGTGTCGTTGCCGGGGAGGTCACGACGTGAGACCACGTCACAAGAGCAGTCACCAGCAGAAGGGAAGCGATCATGTTCGCGCACTCCAAGGCCTTCAGCGGTTTCGCCGTGGACGACCTGCAGAAGGCCAAGAAGTTCTACACCGAGACCCTCGGTCTCGAGATGTCCGAGTTGGACCCCGAGAACGGCCTGTTGTCGCTGCGCATCCCCGGCAGCCGCGACATCGTCGTCTACCTCAGCGCCAGCCACACCCCGGCGTCGTTCACGATTCTCAACTTCCCGGTGGAAGACGTCGACAAGGCTGTCGACGAGCTGACTTCGCGGGGCGTGCGCATCGAACGGTACGACGGCTTCGACCAGGACGAGAAGGGCATCAACCGTGGCGGTGGGCCGGCGATCGCCTGGTTCAAGGATCCGGCCGGCAACGTCCTGTCAGTCATCGCGCAGGACTGATCGCCCGCCAAGCCACCGGAGCAGCCCACTCACTCGACAGAGATCCTGTGCTCACTATGGCCCATGACCGGACCTCGGGTCGGGCAGGTGACGCCCGCACTGCCGTCACATGGCGCGCCCGTGGAGCACGAGGGCCCAGGCGAGGCATCCGAACGCGACCGTGGACGCTGCTGTTCGCACGACGTTCCAGCGGACCCAGGTGGCTTCGTCGAAGCGCTCTCGCACGATGGCGAGATCGGCGATGCGGTCGGGGTCTCCGGCCGCTTTGATCGCATCGTTCAGCGGCACGTTGACGCGGATGGTGATGACGAACACGACCAGGTACAGGACGAGCGCGGCTGCGATCCAGGGCAGCACGGTTCGCCAGTCCACGGGAAGATGGAGCACCGCGGCGAGTCCGGTGAAGACCAGGGCACCGATGAAGCCACCGACCAGGAACCAGGGGTTGATGATGGCTCTGTCGATCGCCTGGAACGCGCCGACGAAGGTTCGGTCATCCGTCTTACCCAGACCGGGCATGACGGTGTGGGCGTAGAGACCGAAGACACCCGCCATGAGCCCCATGGACATCGTGGCGACGATCAGTGAGATGGTCCGTAACGCATCCAACGAAGCCTCCAAGCGCGTCGGCCAACCGTAGTGCCGGTGCAACGCAGCGACCAGTCCGTTCACCAGGCACCAGTGAAGCCTTCGGCTGTGAGACGGGCCATGGTCCAGAGGCTCGCGTCCATGTCTGTTCGTCTAACCTCTGGCGCATGGACGCACTCACGGGCCTGCTGGACGGGCCGAGGGCCCGTGGCGCGTTCCTGCTCCGCTCGATCATGGACCCGCCCTGGTCGGTGCGGATCCAGGACCGGCCGCCGCTCTCCGTGGTGGCGATGACGCGTGGCGCGGCCTGGGTGGTTCGCGACGGCGCCGATCCGGTGCGGCTGGACCCCGGGGGCGTGGCGATCGCCCGCGGCCCGAATCCGTACACGTTCGCCGATGACCCGGCGACTCCGCCCCAGGCCGTGATCCACCCCGGCCAGCACTGCACGACACCGGACGGGCGGGACCTCGCCCAGGCGATGGACCTCGGCGTCCGCACTTGGGGGAACGACCCGGACGGCTCGACGACGATGCTCATCGGGACGTATCAGATGCGCGGCGCGGTCAGCCAGCGGTTGCTCGGAGCTCTGCCCTCGCTGGTGGTTCTCCCGGTCGGTGCCTGGAACCGCACCCTCATCCCGTTGCTCGGCGACGAGATCGTCAAGGACGACCCGGGCCAGGAGGTCGTCCTCGATCGGCTTCTCGACCTACTGCTCATCACTGTCCTGCGGACGTGGCTCGCGCGCCCGGACTCCGGCGCGCCGGCCTGGTACCGGGCGGGCAGTGACCCCGTCGTTGGCCGGGCCCTGCGGACGCTGCACAACAACCCGGCCCACCCCTGGACGGTCGCCTCGCTGGCCGCCGCCACTGGCGTCTCGCGTGCGGCGTTCGCGCGCCGCTTCACCGCGTTGGTGGGCGAGCCGCCGATGTCCTACCTCACCGGCTGGCGGCTGACCCTGGCCGCCGACCTGCTCCGTGAGCCGGATGCCACCGTCGCCGCCGTGGCCCGTCAGGTCGGCTACGGCAGCCCCTTCGCGCTCAGCACCGCCTTCAAGCGCGTCCGTGGCATCAGCCCGCAGGAACATCGGGCCCGCGTGTCAGACCAGGGTGAGACCGCTGCGTAGGGAGGATCGGCCTCGTGATCGGACGCGTTGAGCGCGCTTTGCATTGCACACCGATGCGCAGCGAGCCCAATCGTTCAGTCGGTCATCGTTGAGCCGTTGCGTAGGGGTGCGCAATGCAAAGGGACTCACCCCCATGGGCGCTCGGGCGCCCCTGGCATCAGCTTCCGCTGCCGTACGGCCGGGTGATGATCTCGAGGAAGTGGCCGTTGGGGTCCTCCCAGTACACGCCTCGTCC
>JBOGDU010000215.1:0-17432 GCA_050743145.1 Jiangellaceae bacterium
GTTAGCGGCGCTGGGAGCTGGTCGCCACGGCCGCACTGTAGCACGCATTTCGCACCATGAGTGATTCCACGCGACACACATCGTGATCCTTCAAGGGGCATATCTGCGCAGGTCAATCGCTGTGCCCTCGGCAGGATTCGAACCTGCGACACACGGTTTAGGAAACCGTTGCTCTTTCCCCTGAGCTACGAGGGCGGTGATCGAACGCGGTCACCGAGCCGCGGTGGCCGATCGCAGTTCATCGTAGGTGAGATGTGCTCACCATCTGAACCGTGCGCGCTGTCGCCATGGCGGGGAACACCGTGCCGGTGTCTCCCGCTTGTACCGGCCATGGACATCGATCAGGCGACGGCGTTCGTCCGGGACAACCCGCGTGCGGTGCTGGCGACGATGCGGCGTGACGGTACGCCGCAGATGTCACCGGTTCTGGTCGGCGTGGACGAGAAGAAGCGGCTGGTGATCAGCACCCGGGAGACAGCGATCAAGACAGGCAATGTCCGCCGCGATCCGCACGCCTGGGTATGCGTGCTCAACGACCGCTTCTTCGGCGGCTGGGCACAGTTGGGCGGCGATGTCGAGGTGGTCAGCCTGCCGGAGGCGATGGACCCGCTGGTCGAGTATTACCGCGGTATCTCCGGAGAGCATCCCGATTGGGACGACTACCGGGCGGCAATGGTGCGCGACCGCAGGTGCATCATCTGCATCACCCCCACGACAGCCGGTCCGACGGTCGGCGGGTGAGGCGTCGGCAGCGTCGATGTGTTGTCTCAGGGGCAGTTGGTGGCGGGGTCTCCGTCGATCTCGCCGAGGAACGCGCCGAAGTCACCGATGTGGGCATCGTCACCGAGTATGAGACGCGTGACGTTGCCGAGGCCGAGGCGCGGCTCCTCCTGAGCGGACGCATGCTCGCCGATGTCGTGGTTGGCCACGGCACGTTGTGCAGTGACGACGCCCATGCAGTTCGGGTTGTCTGGTGTGTCGGCAGCTGCGGCGGGAACAGACACGATGCCCGCGGACAGTGCCAGTGCCAGGGCGATGGTCGATCTGCGCATTGCTGGTCACCCACCTCGCGTGGTTGCGATGGCCTCCGTGCGAAGGCGTCTCGAGCCTTGGCGGACAACCAGGCCGGGGGCAAGCATTTCAACCGTCGCTGAAAGGTATTGACAGCATGAGCCCGGCCTCCAGCACGATGGCAGTAGCGGCTCGGCGACCGAGAAGTCGGGTCGGGATCACTCCGAACGTCGCGTCGGCAGGAGTGGTATAGATGCTGCGGCTTCGGCTTGGCGTGGACGATCTCGCGCGCATGACGTTCGCAGCTCCGACACCGTTCTGCGAGCTGCCCGTGAGTGCGCAGGTCCTGCAACAGCCCGCAAGTCCGTTTCGGCGGCTCTGGCATGCCAGCGGGGCAGGCATGCCGGCCCCGGCGCATCGGCTGGTCGAGTTGGTACCCGCCTCCGGCAGTGTGCCCACCTTCCTGGCACCGGAGGACTGCGGCTGCCTCGACGAGGCGCTCGACGCCGTACAGTCCACGCCGGCATCGAGGATCCAGGCCGATCTCGCGGAGACACCATGGTCTGCGACTCCGTCGCCGTGGGTCCGCGACCTGGCTTGCGGTCGCGCCGATGCCCTGGCCGAGCTGGGCCGGGCCATGCGGATCTACCACGACCACGTGATGGCGCCGGTGTGGCCCACGGTCGAGCAGGTCGTGGCGGCCGAGCTGCGGGATCGGGCCTGGCAGCTCGCGAGCGAAGGCGCTGAAGCGACCCTGAACTCGCTGCATCCCGGGATCCGTTGGTACGACGGCATCCTCGAGGTCGCGGCCCCGACCGACGCCGACATCGACCTTGCCGGACGCGGCCTTCGCCTCATGCCGTCGGTGTGGACACGTCCGGCCGTCGCGATCGGCTGGACGCGGCCGACCGTTGTCTATCCGGCTCGTCCCTCGAGCTGGGCACAGCCGCACCCAGCGGTCGACGGCCGAGACGGGCTGGCCGCGGTACTGGGGACCACGCGCGCCCGGGTCCTGCGCGAACTGGCCAGCGAACGCACCACGAGCCAGCTGGCGCGTGCGCTGGACATCAGCCCTGCGTCTGCCTCCACCCATGCCGCGGCTCTCCGCGGCGCGGGGTTGGTGACAACCCGACGAGACGGGCAGGCCGTGCGTCACGCGCTGACCGAGCTCGGCCAAGCCGTGGCGTCGACCCCAGCAGGCCCGGCGATCGCTGCGGCCGTCCGGTAGTCATCGGCCGTGCCCAGCTGAGCCCACGTCGTGTGAACACCGCTCTCGTGCATCATGAAGGGAGGCAGCAAGCTCCGGGGAGCGGGTGGTGAGGATGACCATGGTCAGGGCCCTTGTCGTCCTCGGAGCCATCGTGGCCGTCGCCTACGTGATCTATGCGATCAGCGGTACCGCCAGGCGAAACGTCGATGTGACGAATGCCCGCACCCGATGGGTGGCAACACACCATGCTGTGAATGACGCGACGCGCATCGTCGTCCGCAAGGTCAGGGTCGACGACGATGTCGTCATCGACGAGCACGTGGTCGCGGAGATCCCGGACGGCGACGCGGACTTCGACGGCAGGTTCCTCGAAGCGATGGCAGAGGCTCGTGCCAGGGCGGCTCTGTTCGAATCGGAACCGGATTAGACCCACCTCGTGCGCCCTCGACCGTACGAGCTGTTACCCGAAGTGTCGGCGTCGTCCTCTTTAGAACTTTTGGACTGATGTAACCGTCGTGACGCTTCCGCTCGCCTACGGCATCGGCAGACGTCAGGTGTGGCAGCGGCCGAGGTGGGTACCGTCTCCGGAACACACGGGGTGGGGGAACTGACGTGGAACGTTGTCCGATTCGTCGGCCATTTGCGGCGTCCAGGATGGTCGTGGTCGGCGTGGCCGTCTGTCTTGCCGTTGCTGGACTTCCGGGATGCTCGTCGGGGTCGCCTGTTGGCCACGACGAACAGACGAGTCGGCCGGCCGCCGCGGCTCCCCATGAGCACGTGAGCCCGGCGGCGGCTGGCACGGCAGTGGATGCGGTCGAGCTGCGCGCCAGGCTGGAACAGCTACTCGGCCAGCATGCGATCCTCACCGTCCGCCTGACCAGGGCTCGGCTGCGCGGTGATGGAGACCTTGCCCAGTCGGCAGACGCAGCGTTGAGCAACAACACCGCGGACATGGGCGAGTTGATCGGATCCGTGTATGGCGGGGATGCCGCGGAAAGGTTCGAACAGATGTGGTTCGCCCACGTCACCTCCCTGTTCAACTATTCACGGGGTGTGGCCGACGAGGATGAGGCCGCAAAGTCGCAGGCGCGTCGCCAGCTGGATGACTACACGACCAACCTCGGCCAGTTCCTTGAGGCGGCCACCAAGAAGGCCGCTCCAGCCTCCGCCGTCGGCGCCGAGTTGCGCATGCACGTGGATCAGCTGCTGCAACAGGTCGACGCCTATGCCCTCGGAGATTACGATCGCGCCTTCGCACTCGAGCGCGAGAGCTACGCGCACATGTTCCCGTTCGCAGAGGCCCTGGCCGCCGGCATCGTGACCGGAGAAGGTGCGGAATTGCCGGCCGACTTCGACAGTCCGGCCCGTCAACTGCAGTCGCGCTTGGGCCTGCTCCTCGGCGAACATGCCGAGTTGGCTGTCGACGCGATGCGCTCAGGAGTCTCGAACTCTCCCGACTTTCCAGCGGCCGGCGCCGCGCTTGACGGAAACACGCGTGAGATCACGGCCATGATCGAGAGCGTGTTCGGCGCTGCAAGTGCGGGTTCGTTTCAGGCACTCTGGGCCGACCACATCGACTCGTTCGTGACCTATACCCAGGCACTCGTGTCCGGTGATGCGGCTCTCGAGAACGCCGCGACGGAGCGGCTGAAGGGGTTCAACGCGGACTTCGCAGCGTTCCTGTCCACGTCGACGCAAGGGCGTTTGGGTGCACCCGCTCTGGCGGACGCCTTTGTCATGCACGAGGACCTTCTCCTCCGTCAGATCGACGCCTACGCAGATCGGGACTACAGCACGGCGCATCAGCTGTCCTTCGACGCGTTCCAGCACATGTTCGCGCTGGCGGCGCAGACCGCCACCGCGATCGGGGACACCGTCGCTGGGATGAGCCCAAGGGGCGGCGCGCAGACCGGCGCAGGCGGAGTCGCGGCGACAATCGCGGGGCCCTGACGTGATCGCACCGCATCGTCAGACATCTGCGACGGCCTTCTGCTCGCTCCTGGCGGTGCTGTTTCTCGGTGCCTGCACGACTGGCGACAAGACCGACATGTCGGCAGCGCCGACCGCGGAGCCGAGCCTCGAGGCTCATTCCGGCCTTTCGTCGTACCGCTCGACGCGCACGCACAGCGAGACAGCCCCGCCGGTTCGCCTCCGCATCCCCTCGATCGACGTGGACACGGGGCTGGAGGCGCTTGGGCGGGCGCTCGACCAGAGCATCGAGGTTCCGCGCCAGCCGAGCTCCGCCGGGTGGTGGGCCGGAGGCCCTCGGCCAGGACAAGTCGGACCTGCGGTGATCCTCGGGCACGTCGACTCCAAGACCGGGCCGGCGGTCTTCTTCCGGCTCGGCGAGCTCGTGGCCGGGGACGAGGTTCTGGTCGACCGCGCAGACGGCACCACGGCCCGCTTCGTGGTGCACTCGCTTGATCGTTATCAAAAGGCCGAGTTCCCCAGTGAGCTTGTCTATTACCCGACTCTTCGACCGGCACTCAGACTCGTGACCTGCGGAGGCCCATTCGATCCTTCTACTGGACACTACCGTGACAATTTGGTTGCCTTTGCTGCTCAAGCGCGGTGACTGCGGCACGGCGGCGGCAGTCGTCGTATTGACCACGTTCGCCTCCCTTGTGTTCGTCCCCCTGGTGGCGAACCCGGCCCTCGCGGCTTCAGAGGACCCTCGGGTTATCGCGGTGCACACCGCATCGGCCCCCCGCGTCTCGATTGTCCTCGCGGCACCTCCCACGCAGGATGACTCGGGGCTGGCGACCGATGCAGTGTCTGTGACGGTCGGCGGAAGGCCTGTCACCACGACGGTCACTCCCATGGCATCCCGCAGCCTGTCCGTCGCTCTTGTGATCGACACGGCTTCCGACGTGACGGCGGAGGCGTTGGAGGCGGTGCAGAGCGGGGCGACCGAGTTCCTGCTGCGGATGCCCGCGGGTGCCCGCAGCGTGGTGGTCGCCTCGGGTGGTGACCCGCAGGTCGTCGCACCCTTGAGCCCGGAGCCTGCCGACGCGCTGAGCGCGGTCAGTGCTCTGCGCCCTGAGGGTGCCCGGTCGACGACTGCGGGGACGTTGCTCGCGGCGGAGGAGCTGGCGACGGCTCCGCCCGGGCCGCGCGCAATCATCGTCTACACCCATGGCTCAGACGAAGGTGGCCCCTCGGTCGAGCAGCTCACCCAGGCGGTATCGCGGGCCGAGGCAGTGATCAACGTCGTACAGACCGATGGAGACGACCTGTGGTCGCAGGTCGTGGACCGCACAGGCGGTGCGGTGCTCCGGACCGGAACGGCTCAGGTCCTTCAGTCCTACGGCCGCTTGGCGACGGCGTTGGGCGACCAGTACCTCGTGGTGTTCCACGCTCCAGGGGAGCTGCCGGCGGTGGCCGAGGTCGCGGTCCAGACCGGCGACGTGCAGTCCCGAACCGAGGTAAGACTGCCGAGCGCGGGCACAAGTGCGGATGCGACCGGGCAGCCGAGCGAGCGATGGCCAGACGGCCGAGTCACGTGGCTGATCCTCATTGTGCTGTCCGGGATTGTGCTCGTTGTGCTCCCTCTCGGTCTTCGCGCCCGCCGACGTACGTCTGTGAGCAGCCGCGCGCCGTCGGCAGTCGCGGCCGGGCCAGGGGCCGACACCGCTTCACCGGATGTCACGTCTGCAAGCGCTCTGCCGCCGGCACCAGCCACCTCACCGGAGCCCTCGGCCGAGGACGGTCATGACGCCACGGTCGTGCTGACCGGCTCGGGCGATGCAAAGGTCGACCTCATCAAGAACGCTCCCGGCCCGGCAGTCGTTCACGTCACCGGAAATCTGGCGTGCCGCTACTTCGGCGTTCGAACTCTCGGTACCGAGCACTTTCTGGTTCTCACCCTCGATTCCTACGACGGAGTCCGATCGCTGGACCGGGACGGCCGCGAATCAACTGGCTTCGACGTACGCGCCACCGGCGCCTGGGAAATCGAGGTGCTGCCACTTTCCGCTGTTCCGACCTTCAACACCTCCTTCAGAGGCGACGGGGACATGGTCGTGCGCTTTACGGGCGACGGCTCGCTGGCCGAGATCACCGGCAACAACGAGGGCCGGTACTTTGACGTGCGAGCCTTCGGCGCCCATGGAACGGACCGCCTCGTCACCACGACCGAGGCATACTCCGGCTCATGCCAGGTCAGCGGAGGACCTCAATTCTTCGAGATCCAGGCCGTCGGTTCTTGGACTGTCACCGTCACGTGACACACACGAGTTCCCGGCCGGATGGCGAGGGCCGGGCGTGAGGCCAGCCGCAACGCTCTCCGATACGGTCCAGCCCATGACGTTCTCGATCGTCGCCCGCAGCGCGGACGGCATGTCCTTTGGCGTGGCCGTGGCGTCGAAGTTCCTTGCCGTGGGTGCCGCTGTTCCGGCGGCGGCAGCAGGGGTGGGAGCGATCGCCACGCAGGCGTACGCGAACCTCGCCTACCGGCCGGAGGGCATGGCTCAGCTCCGCGAGGGCAGGAGCGCGTCGCTGACGCTGGAGACACTCGTCGCTGCGGACGACCAACGCGAGACTCGCCAGGCGGGCAT
Organism: Jiangellaceae bacterium; assembly: GCA_050743145.1. Classification (GTDB taxonomy): domain Bacteria; phylum Actinomycetota; class Actinomycetes; order Jiangellales; family Jiangellaceae; genus DASRTE01. The sequence goes on from JBOGDU010000215.1 coordinate 6,778, forward strand.
CGTCGACGTTGCCGGAGCCGCGGCCACCTTCACCGGGAGCGAGTGCAACCCGTGGGCCGGCGGGGTCAGTGGCGAGGGATACGCCATCCAGGGCAACATCCTCACCGGCCCCGCAGTGGTTGCCGCGATGGAGGACGCGTGGCACGGCAGCGATGCTGAAGCTCCGCTCGCCAGGCGTCTGCTCGCCGTGCTCCAAGCCGGTGACGCCGCCGGCGGAGACCGTCGCGGGCGGCAGAGCGCCGCCATGCTCGTCGTCACCCCCGAGGGCGGGTACGGCGGCGGCAGCGACGTGCTCGTCGACCTGCGCGTCGACGACCACCCTGCACCGGTCGGTGAGCTGGCACGTCTGCTCGACCTGCACGACCTCTACTTCGGCAAGCCCGACCCGGACACCCTGCTCGACCTCGGCGGTGAGCTCGGCACCGAGGTGCGGCGCCTGCTGGCCGAACTCGGTCACGTCGAGGACGACCTCGACGCCGCCCTGGCCGGATGGGCCGGCATCGAGAACTACGAGGAGCGCCTCGTCCCAGGCAAGATAGACCCGCTGGTCCTCGCCAAGCTCCGTGAGGCCGCACCCTGACCCGATGTGGTCGTGGCCGCATACACGCGCCGAGCTCGTCGAGATGCAGCACGCACTGGCGGGGGAGGCGCCGGTCGCCTGGACCCCGCCCGCAGGTGACCTCCTGGCCGGCGGCTGCTTCGTGTGCTTCCCCCGCGGCCGTACCGGCCCGGGCCACAGGGGGGATCCGGCGTGGGCTGCCGCCGTGCTGATGCGGGGACGACACCGCGTCGCACAGCATGTGACCGAGGGCGTCGCCGGAGCGCCCTATGAACCCGGGCTTCTCGCGCTGCGGATGGGTGCCGTGCTGGAGAGCGCGGTGCGCGGGTTGCCAGAGCGGCCCGAGGTCCTGGTGGTCGACGTCACCGGGCGCGACCATCCGCGCCGGGCCGGCCTGGCCCTGCACCTGGGCGCGGTCCTCGACCTGCCCACGGTCGGGGTGACCCACCGTCCGCTGCTCGCCGTCGGCGAAACGCCCACGAACCACGCAGCGGCGACCAGTCCGCTGCTGATCGACGGCGAGGTCGTGGGCTTCTGGCTGCGCACTCGGGCCGGCGTTCGGCCGCTCGCCGTACACGCGGCCTGGAGGGTGGACGCTGTCACCGCGGTCGACGTCGTGCGCCGCTGCGCGCACGCGCGACGCACTCCGGAGCCACTACGAGAAGCCCGTCGGGCCGCCCGTACCGCCCGCGACCTTGCGCACCGGCAGGACGTCAGCCCTTGACCGCTCCCATGGTGAAGCCGGAGACGAACCGGCTGAGAAAGAAGGTGAAGATCAGTGCGATGGGTACCGCGATGATCACGTTCGAGGCCTGAAGGGACTGCCAGAAGAACACGTCGCCGCGGATGAGCTCGGTCGGCACGCCCGTGCTCACGACCTTCTCCGCCGACGGTGAGATGAACGCCAGCGCGTAGATGAACTCGCTGGCCGCCAGCGTGAAGGCGAACACAGTCACCGCGACGATGCCGGGGAACAGCAGCGGGAGGACGATGCGGACGAACGCTCCCACCCGGCTGTAGCCGTCGACCATCGCCTGTTCCTCGATGTCCTTCGGGATGCCCTTGAGGAACCCGATCAGCAGCCACGTGCAGACGGGGATGGTGATCGTCGGATAGATCACCACGAGCGACCAGGTCGAGTCCTGCAGACCCAGTGCGACCACCACCCGGCTCAGTGACAGGAACAACAGGGTGGGTGGTACGAGATAGACGAAGAACAGCGCGATTCCCATCGGTCCCGCCCATGGCCGGTCGAGCCTGGCCAGGGAGTACGCGGCGGGCAGCCCGAACAGGAGGGTGATCGTGACGACGAGGACCCCGACCCACAGCGTGTTCCAGATGAAGGTCGGGAACGCGGTGCTCTCGAAGAGGAACCGCACGTGGTCGAAGGTCGCCGGGTCGTTGAAGACGAACGGGTTGTTGTCCGGGTTGTACAGGTCGCCGTTGAGCTTGAGCGCGGTGATCGTGCTCCACACGAACGGGCCGGCGCAGGCGAACGCAGCGAGCACCGCAGCGGCGTAGACCCCCACCCGGCCCAGGCGGTGCCGGCGGGCGTAGTGGCGGCGCAACTCCTCCGCGCGTGCCTCCGTGGTGGCGACGGCGGCCATCACATCACCTGCATCCGGCGGACCGCGCGCAGGATGAGGACGGCAGCCGCTAGCAGTAACGGGAACAGGAAGATCGCGATCGCCGCACCCTGCGCGACGTCGCCTCCCTCGATGCCTCGGACGAATGCCCAGCTCGCCAGCACCTGGGTGGAGTTTGTCGGCCCACCCCGGGTGAGGACATAGACCACCGCCATGTCGGTGAAGGTGAAGATCGCACCGAAGAGCGCGGCGACGGCGATGAGCGGCAGGGTCAATGGGATCGTCACCTCGAACATCCGCCGCCAGAAGCCCGCCCCGTCGACACGCGCCGCCTCGTCGATGTCCTTCGGGATGGCGATCAGCCCCGCGAGGATGATGACCGCCGCCAGCGGCACCAGGCGCCAGACGTGCACCGCGATGACCGACGCCGTCGCCAGCCCCGGGCGGCCGAGCCAGTACATGTTCGCGTCCAGGAGGCCGACCTGCCGGAGCACCCAGTCGATCGGGCTGAAGATGGAGTCGAGAAGCCACAGCCAGGAGACCGTGGACAGCGCGACCGGCGTGGTCCACGGCAGCAGGACGAGGAAGCGCACGACCCACTTGCCGCGAAAGTCGGCGATGAGGATGTTGGCGAGGACCTTGCCGAACACGACGATGAGCAGCATCGAGACCGTGGTGATCACCAGCGTGTTGCGCAGCGACTGCCAGAAGATCGGGTCGTCGAATGCCCGTCGAAAGGCATCCAGGCCGGCCCAGTCGAACGACGGGTCGCCTGCAGACACGTCACTGAATGCGAACCCGATCGCCAGCACGAACGGCACGGCGACCAGGGCCACGACATAGACGACCGAGGGAAGCAGGAACAGCCACGCGAGCAGCCCGTCCCGATCGGCGAGCCGCTTCCTGACCGGCCCCCCGGTGGTCGTCGGGGTCACCGTTTCGGCGGCCGTGATCTGTCCCATCCGCGTCAGCTCCCGACCGGCACCGGGTCGGTGCGCGACCCCGAGTCCGGGTCGAAGAAGCGCAGCCTCTCGGCTCCCACCGCGAACTCGTGCGTCTCGCCGGCAGCCATTGGCGTCGAGACGGTCGACGGCAGGCGCGCGATGACGCGGGTCTCCTCGCCGATGCGGCTGACCGTGCCGTAGATGTGCCGGTCGCCGGACAGGTACTCGATCCGGTCGACGGCGAACGGAATCAGGACCTTCTCCCCGGACAGCACCTCGACCGGGAGGAGGTGCTCTGGCCGGAACCCGACGAGCACGCCGTCGCGCCGCACCAGGTTCATCGGCGGCGAACCGATGAAGGTGGCGACGAAGGTGTCGGCCGGGTCGTCGTAGACGTCACGTGGCCGGCCCAACTGGCGGATCGTGCCGGTGTCCATGACCGCGATCCGATCGCCGAGGCCCATGGCCTCGGCCTGGTCGTGCGTGACGTACACGGTCGTGGTGCCGACCCGTCGCTGGAACTGCTTCAGCTCGTCGCGCGCCGATGCCCGAAGCTTCGCGTCCAGGTTGGACAGCGGCTCGTCGAGCAGGAAGACCTGGGGCTCGCGCACCAGCGCCCTGGACAGCGCAACCCGCTGCCGTTCGCCGCCGGAGAGCTCACGCGGTTTGCGGTCGAGGAGGTGCTCGATACCGAGGAGACCGGCGGCCCACCGTGCCTTCGCCTCCCTGCCGGCGCGATCCATCCGCTCGGCCTTGAGCGGGAACACGATGTTCGCCAGCACGGTCTTGTGCGGGTAGAGCGCGTAGCTCTGGAAGACCATCGCGATCTGCCGTGCGCGCGGCGGCAGACCGTTGACGACGTGCCCGCCGATCAGCACATCCCCTGCCGTCGCCTGTTCGAGCCCGGCGATGGTGCGTAGAAGGGTGGTCTTGCCGCACCCGGACGGGCCGAGGAGGACGAGGTACTCGCCCTCCTCGGTGGTCAGGTCGATACCGCGCAACGCCTCGACGTGGCGACGCCCGCCCTCGTAGGTCTTCCGCAGGTTGCGGACCTCGACGACCCGGGTCATGGACTCAGCCGCCGCCGACCAGCCCGCGTTCGCGCCACTTCGCGAAGATGGCCTCGACCTCGGCTGTGGCATCGGCCACGGACTGCTCGGGCGTCACCTCTCCGCGGGCCGCCCGGGCGAACATGTTGGGGATGATCGGCAGGCCGAAGATCTCGCCCTCCGCGGTGTTCGCCGGGCCGGGGTGTCCGATGTTGGTCGCCCAGTCGGTCGAGGTGGCCAGGACCGACAGCTTGTCCGCCGGCTCGGAGCCGAACGGATCGTCGTTCAGCCAGTCGTCGAGCCTGGGAACGAGGCCGTCCCACGCGGGGAAGTCGTACAGCTTCGACCAGTACGACGCGGACTCCATGTTCGCGGCGTAGTGCAGCAGGAACTCCTTCGCTGCGTCCGGGTTGGTCGCGAACTGCGGGACGATCCAGTTGTACATGACGTGCTGCGCGGCGAGAGCCGTCGACGGCCCTTCGAGCGCCGGTACGAACAGCGTGTCGTCGGCGATGTCGGGGCTCGCCTCCTGTGCCGTGCGGTAGCCGGAGATCGAGTTGAGGATGTAGCTGAGCTGACCGGACACCAGGCCCTGGTTGTTGCTGGCCGCGTTCCACGAGAACACCTCGTCGGTCATGGCACCCTGGAACAGTCTGCTCATGTACTCGACCGCGGCCACGGTCCCTGGCGAATTGAGGACGACGTTCTCGCCCTCGTCCTGGATCGACGCGCCGAACGACCACATCAGCGCCCGGCCGGCCATGTTCGAGTCGATCTCCTGGGACATCCCGATGCCCATCTGGACGCCCTCGCTCTGCTTGATCTCGCTACCACCCTCGAGCAGGTCGTCCCAGGTGGTCGGACCGTCGGGAAAGCCGACTGCCTCCCAGAGGCTGCGCCGGTAGTTGCCCGGGTCGGGCACCCAGCCGGGTCCGAAGGCGTAGTACTTACCGGTCGTCGGGTTGAACGACGACTTCCGGCAGATCTCGAGCTGGTCGCCGTAGCGGTTGTTGGCCTCCTCGGTGACATCGGTGAGGTCGAGCACACTGGGCTCGAACTGGGCCAGCGGAGCGATGTACTGCATGAGGTCGTGGCCTTGGCCGGCCTGCAGCTCCGCGGCGATGCGCGGCGGAACTTCGGCCACGTTGAGGTGGTCGACGGTCACGTTGACCCCGACCTGCTCACCCCAGTCGCTGACGAACTGGTCGAACCATTCGTCATGGCTGGGGACGAAGTGGCTCCACAGCAGGATGCTGAGGTCGCCGGACAGTTGCGATGCGGGCTCCATGAAGGTCGGGCTCGGCTCGGCGTCGACGGCACCCGTGCCGCCGGCTCCGGGGCTTTCGGGTTCGCCGGCGCAGGATGCCGCCGCGAGTCCGACCGTGGCCAGGCCGGTAGTCCGTAGGAGATCCCGCCGTGTCCATGTCTGATGGATCGGCATCGGTGGTGCACCTCCGTCGTGGGCTCGCCCCACCCGCGAGCCGGTCGTCTTGGCCGTGCCTCACCGAGCAGGGACCCTGATCAACGCCTTCTGCCCGGCACTCGCACCAGGGAAACATGTACGCGTTACCCGCCTGCGCACCGGCCCCGCCTCCGAGCCGGTCGGTGGGCGGATGGCTACGCTCGACCAGGTGAGGAAGCAGCCCCGAGACCGCCGATGACCGCGGTCGACGACCCCGCCGTGCCGCCCGCCGGAAACCACGACCCGCACCGGGCCGAGCGGATCAGCGAGGCGGTGGCGGGCTGGACCGACGAGCTGGCAGCACTGGGCGGTCGCGACGCGCTGCTGAACTTCCGTGATCTCAAGGTCGGCACGCTCGACCTCGCCGCGGCAGAGCCGGAGGCGCGCAAGCGTCTATTGGACGGCGAGCCGGTACCGGTCACCCGGCTGTTTCCGCACGAGCCACTCCGAAGTTCGGCGCTCCGATCGGTTCACGCCATCCGCGACAAGGCTCGTGAGCTGGCCGAGGAGCGTGGGCTTGCCGCCTGCGTGCTCGCCGTCGGCATCGCCACCTGGGCCGACCCGTTCTCCGCGCATCGGCCGACGGCACCGGTACTCCTCCGGCCGGCGACCGTGGCCGCCCGCGACCCGGCCGAGACCGACTTCCTCATCGAGATGGCGGAGGATCCCGAGGTGAACCCCGTCCTCCTGGACACGCTGGACGCACAGCTCGGGCTGCGCTTCGAGTCCGACGACCTGCGCGATCCCACCGGCGCACTTCGCTACCCGGTCGTCGTCGAGCGGATGCGCGAGTTCGCTCCGGCGCATGTCATCGACGGGTTCTCGATCGCCCACCGGGCAGTGCTCGGAACGTTCACCCGCGAGCCATTGGTGCTGGCGCGTGACCTGGCGGCATTCGGGGCCGATCTGGCCCGCAACGAGGTTGTCGCCGCGCTCGCGGGCGAGCCGATGCCGGCGAAGCCGCCGCGTGGTGTAGGCGGCCCGGCTCGGTTCCTGGTGCTCGACGCCGACGCCGACCAGGAGGCCGCAGTCGTGGCCGCGGCGACCGGTGGGCACCTGCGTGTCGATGCGCCCGCGGGCACCGGCCGGACCCAGACCGTCGCCAACCTGGTCGCGGAGATGGTGGGTCGCGGCCAGTCTGTCCTCGTCGTCGGTCAGCGCCGCTCCGGGCTTGCCGGCGTGGTGGCACGGTTGCGGGCGGTCGGCCTGGACGATCTCGTGCTCGACGTCGGCGACGGCCGGACGTCGTCCGCGGCGGCCGTGCAGCGCGTCGCCGAGGTCGCGCGCCGGATCGCGGCAGAGAGCGGGGATGCGCCCGTCCTCGCCGCGACGGACGCCGGAGATCTGCTGCAGGCCTACTGCGACGCTCTGCACCGGCCGCGCGAGCCGTTCGGGACGAGCGCCTACGACGCCATGGTCGCGCTGGTCACGGCACCTGCGCAGGCACGCACCTCGGCCAGGATCCCGGTCGCGGCCATGCAACGGCTGGACGCCGACGCGCTGGCGTCGATCCGCGAAGGCATGCGTGAGTACGCCGAGCTGGGCGGTCTGGCCGTCGCCGACGAGCAGTCGCCGTGGCACGGGTCGAATGTGCCGACGGACGAGGACGCGCGAGCCCTGGTCCTGACCGTGGCCGAGCTCCGTGAACGAGGGCTGCCCGCGCTGCGCGACCTGGCCACGCGGGCTGCGGTCGAGGTCGGTCTGGCCGGACCTCAGACCACCGCCGGGTGTTTCGCCGTCGTCGACCTGCTGAACTCGGTGGCGTCCACGCTGGATCAGTTCCAGCCCGGCATCTGGTCGGCACCCCTCGACGACCTGACGGCGGCCACGGCTGACCGCCGGTTGCGGATGGTGCTCGGCTCCCGCCTCGGGTTCCTGGCCCGCCGCCGCCTGCGTCGGCAGGCCCGCGACCTGGTCCGCGGTTCCCGCACGCCGCAGGACCGGGTCGACCTGCACGCCGGGTTGCTCGCCGCCCGCGACCAGTTGGCCGCGTGGCGCGAGCACTCCCGCGACGGGCGGCAGCCACACGTCGGCCCCCACCTGCCGGATGCGACGCTGGCGGCCGAGGCCGCCGCCGTGCGGCTGCTGGCTCTGGTCGAGTCGAACCCGCAGACGGCCGACCTGGCCGATCTTCCGTTCGCCGAGGCCGGCCGCCGGCTGGCCTCCCTCGCAGCTGATCAGACCCTGCTGGCGGCGATTCCCCGGTTGTCCCAGCTGAAGCTCGAGTTCTCCGCAGCCGGGCTCGACGACCTGCTCGACGTCCTGCACGGGAGGGGGACCAGTCCGGACGGCGCGGTGGCGGCGTTCGACTTCGCCCGCCAGGTCTCGTTGCTCGACGGGTGGCGGTCCGAGGACCCGGCGCTCGGCGACTTCGACCCGATCGCACACGAACACCTGGTCGAGCGGTTTCGCACCACCGACGCCGAGGCGCTCGCCACCACGGTCGCCCGGGTCCGCGCGGCGCGCGCGCAGCGCTTCCACGCCGTGCGCGAGGAACGCGAAGGTCAGGCCGCCTTCGTCGAGTCCGCCGACGCGGCCCGCAACCCGCGCGAGCTGCTGGTGGCGGCACCCGACGTCACTCTGGCGGCGATGCCGTGCTGGTTGGTGTCGCCGCTCTCCGTCGGCACGGCGGTTCCGGCACGACAGATGTTCGACGTCGTCGTCGTCCTGGATGCGGGGGAACTGCCGGTCGCACAGGCTGTGCCTGCGGTCACGCGTGGCGCGCGTGTCGTCCTCGTCGGCGACGACCAGCAGGTGACGCGACCCCCGTTCACGACCACGGTCGTGCCCGACGTCGACGCCGATGACCCGGCCGCGCCAGTGGCCGGGCAGCCTCCGCCGTCGGTCTTCCAGGCACTCGAGATGCATGTCCCCACGGTGTCCCTGACGACGCAGTATCGGGCCCGCGACGACCGGCTGGTGACAGTTCGGGCCAGGATGGCTGGCCGCGGGCGCGTCGTCGCGGTGCCGGGTGTCCGTGGGCCGTCTCCGCTGCAGCACGTGGTGATCGAGGCGGTCGGTGACGGAGAGGAGCCGGTCGACAGTGCGGTGGCCGAGGTTGCCCGCGTCGTCGACCTCGTGCTCGAACATGCCCGCGTGCGCCCGTACGAGAGCCTCGGCGTGGTCACGCTGGGCAGCCGCCATGCGCGTCGGATAGAGGACACGCTGCGCCGTGCGCTGGTCCGCTCTCCCGACGCCGCAGCCTTCATCCGGGAGGACCGAGAGGAGCCGTTTTTCATCAAGGACCTCGAGCGCGCAGCGGGCGAGGTGCGCGATGCGATCGTTCTCACCGCGGGGTACGGACGCTCGGTCGACGGCCGGGTGCTGTACCGGTTCGGAGGGCTGGACCGGCCGGGCGGCGAGCGCGTGCTGACGGCCGTGCTGGCCGGCGCCCGCGAACGGGTGACGGTCGTGTCCGCGTTCGGAGCCGACGACCTCAGCCCTCGCCGTCTCACCACGCCGGGCGCGCAGGCGCTGCGCGACCTGCTCGCCTACATCGAGGCCTCCGGTGCGGTCGCTTCGGGTGATCATGCGGCAGCCGACCAGCTCGAGGCCGCCGTCGCCGAGCGCCTCCGTGAGGCGGGCGTCGAGGTCGTGGTCGGCCATGGCAGCGGGCACGGCCGGATCGCGGTGGCAGCCCGCCATCCGGCCCGCCGCGACCGACTGGTCCTCGCGGTCGACACCGACGGTGCGGCCTACGGAGCCATGTCCACCCCACGCGACCGGGACCGCCTGCGACCCGAGCAACTGATCCGGCTTGGCTGGGCCGTCCACCGGGTGTGGTCGCCGGCGTGGGCTGCCGATCCGGACCGCGAGACCGAGCGCCTGCTGACGGCGTACTCCGAAGCGGTGACGGCGGCGGACGCGTACGACTGGGCCGAGGCGGCCGCCCAGGCCGACGTCGTCGTCGGCATGCCGGACCCCGGCGGAGCAGACCCCGACGACAGCGACGCAGCCGTGGACACCGAGGTTGCCGGGCCCGAGCTCCGGGACCGGGGGCTCCGCCCGCGGGTAGCGACGGTGCGGCCCGTCGGCACCTACACGCGCCACGAACTGGCCGCCATGGCGCGCTGGGTCGACACCGACGGTGCGGGGCGCAGCGAGTCCGACGCCATCGAGGTCCTCGCCGACGAGTTGGGGCTGGCCGATCGTGGGCCGCGGGTCGACGACGCCCTTCGGCACGCCGTGCGCGTGGCCAGGGCGGGTGCGCCACCGTTGTGGAGACCGTCGGCCTGAGCGGGGCCGCGGGAGCGGCTCACCTCCCGCCGGGTATCACCACGGTGGGGCGACTATCCTGAGGTAGCCGTCGAAATCGTGCAGGGGAGCGGATACACGTGCGTGTCGCAGAAATCATGACCAACGCGACCGTCACCGACTCGACCACGGTCAGCCTGGCCAGCGCCGCCGAACTGATGTGGCGCCAGCAGACGGGCTCGCTGGTCATCGTCGACGGCGGCGAGATCGTCGGCATCGTCACCGAGCGTGACGTGCTGCGTACGGTCGCCACGGGCAAGGACGTCGACAGCGTCGTCGTCGGGGACGTGATGACGACCGACGTCGTGACGACCACGCCTGACACTCCCGTACGTGATGCCGCACGCCTGATGGCCCGCGACTGGATCCGGCACCTTCCGGTCGTCGAGAGCGGGGGCCGGCTGGTCGGGATCATCAGCCAGCGCGACGTCACCGGTGTGTTCGCCGCACTGATCCGCGGCGAAGGCGTCCCCGAGATCGACACCGACGTGCTGGTGCGCCAGCGGCGCCTCGCCCGGCTCGAGCCCGGCGACCTCGACTGAGCAGCCCCCGATGACCACCGGGTGGGAGGACGACTTCGACGTCCTGCCCGACACGACCACCGACGAGAGCGGCGACGGCTGGGGCGATTCGGACGAGTCCAACGACGACCGCCTCGAGCAGGAGCGGCCGCCCCACTGGGACTAGATGCGGCCCGACCGGTCGCGGAGCAGGTCGCGGATCTCCTGCAGGAGCAGGACGTCCTCTGGCCGGACTTCCGCAGCTAGTAGGCAGATTCGGTCTTGATTGACAGCGTTGGTG
>JBOGDU010000216.1:0-8984 GCA_050743145.1 Jiangellaceae bacterium
TCAACAATCGAACCGACCGGCCCATCGACCTCTCCCTCCGCGCCCCCAACGCCTGAGCACCGACGTCAGGCTAGTCCGCGTCTATAGATGTCACGAGGCCAATCATGGGACGGTTCAACGGTGGCGGACGCTGACGAGGCTCGGGCGCACCACGTGGTCCGCGGACCTTGTCGCCGTTCCTCCTCGGCGCTATCAGTAGATGCGCAGATCGCCCGCACGGCGCATCTTGGGACAGCACGGAGCCAGATGCCGCCGGAGAACTACCGAGGTTCGCCATGTGCCTTGCCGAGACTCACGAAGCAGTTCGCGGGCCACCTGGATGGGCCGGCCCATCAGAGCAGACCAGTGAGCCGTCGGGCCGTGCTCGCCGGGGGCCTCGGCGCCACGGTGGGTGACTCGCCGGCCCGGCGGAGGTCGCCACCGCGCAGGGCCACCGCCGCATGCGCGATCTCACCTGGACGTTCTCGCCGTCCTTCCCGGTCTTTGTCGACGGCGAGGAGGCCACGCGATCGACACACGTCACCATCGAGGAGAACGGCTACTACCTGCAGCGCTGGACGTTCTACGAGCACACCGCGACGCACATGGACGCCCCTGGGCACTTTGCCCCAAGCGGGCGCCTGTCGCCGGACATCAGCCTGGACGAGCTGCTCGTCCCTGCCGTCGTGATCGACATCAGCGACAAGGTGGCATCCGATCCCGACGCCGAGGTCACGGTGGACGATCTGATCAGATATGAGCGGCGGCATGGGCGGATCGCACGCCGCTCAGCGGTCCTCATGTACTCAGGCTGGGAGACCCGGGCCGGCTCGACCGAGCTCTACCGCGGCACCGACGGCAGCGGGGTGTACCACTTCCCCGGTTTCGACCTGGAAGCCATCGAGTGGCTGGTCGAACGGCGGAACATCACCGGCATCGGAGTCGACACGCTCAGCCTGGATCACGGACCGTCTGCCACTTTCGACGTTCACGTGGGCCTACTCGGCGCAGACCGGTGGGGCCTGGAGAACCTCCGGAACACGGGCACCATTCCGCCACGTGGCGCAGAGATCTTCGTCGGGCTCGTTCCCTGGGAGCAGGGCTCCGGCGGTCCGTGCCGAGTGATCGCGCACTGGTAGCCGGCCCGACGGTGGTGCACACCGAACCCTGAGGTCAGGCGCCGCGGACCTTGCGCAGACCCTGCAGGGCCTCCTCGAGGATGGCCGCGCCGTCGGCGTCGCTGCGCCGCTCCTTCACGTAGGCCAGGTGCGTCTTGTAGGGCTCGTTGCGCGGCGCCGGTGGCGGGTTCTCCGGGTCGCGGCTCGCGGGCAACCCACAGCGCGGGCAGTCCCAGTACTCGGGGATCACGGCCTCGGCGGCGAAGCTCGGGACGGTCTCGTGTCCCTGGACGCAGTAGAACGCGATGCGCTGGCGGGGTGCGGCCTCGCCGCGTTCGGCCTCGCCCATCGGGCCAGCACCGACACGACTGCCGCGGATGGCATTGCCACTTGCCACGGGTCGAACTCCCTCGTAGGACGTGCGGATCGGTCAGATGGCGGTCTTGGCGAGCAATCCCAGCCCGAGAATGCTGGCGGCCCAGAGGATGCCGATCGCGACCGTGATGCGGTCGAGGTTCCGTTCGGCGATCGACGAGCCACCCAGTGACGACCCGACACCCCCGCCGAACATGTCGGACAGACCGCCACCCTTGCCCTTGTGCAGGAGGATGAGCACGATCAACAACAGGCTGGTGATGACGAGCAGGAGCGAGAAGACGATCTTCACAGTGGTGAGCGTTTCCTTCCGGTCGGCCGCATCAGCCGGCACGCGTAGGGACAGCGTACGCGGTCGAGCGGCATTCGTCCCACTCAGTCGGCGCGGCAGAACCGGCAGATCGCGGCGAACTCGTCCGCGTCGATGCTGGCACCGCCGACCAGGGCGCCGTCGACGTCGGGCTGTTCCATGATGGGGCCGATGTTGGCGGCCTTGACCGAGCCGCCGTAGAGGATCCGTACACCCTCGGCGACCTTCGCGGAGTACAGCCCGCCGAGACGACCGCGGATGGCCGCGCACACCTCCTGCGCATCCTCGGGCGTGGCGACCTCACCGGTGCCGATCGCCCATACCGGCTCGTACGCGACGACGACCTGTGCCGCCTGGTCGGCCGGGACGTCGCCCAGCCCGCCGTCGAGTTGGGCCAGCGTGTGTCCGACGTGGCGCCCCTCGCGGCGGACGTCCAGCCCTTCGCCGATGCACAGGATCGGGATCAGCTCGTGCCGAAGCGCGGCCTTGACCTTGACGTTGACGAGGGCGTCGTCCTCCGCGTGGAACTGCCGCCGCTCGGAGTGGCCCACAATCACGTAAGCGCAGCCGAGCTTGGCCAGCATGGCCCCGGTTATCTCACCGGTGTGCGGCCCGTCGTCGTGCTCGGAGACGTCCTGGGCGCCGTACGCGATCTGCAGCTTGTCGCCGTCGACGAGAGTCTGCACCGAGCGGATGTTGGTGTACGGCGGCAGCACCGCGACCTCGACGGCGTCGAAGTCCTCGTCAGTGAGCGAGAAGGCGAGCTTCTGGACCTGCGCGATCGCCTCGAGATGGTTGAGGTTCGCCTTCCAGTTTCCGGCCATCAGCGGCCGGCGGGCGTCCGTCGGCACCTGCTCAGCCCTCCAGTACGGCGAGGCCGGGCAGGGTCTTGCCCTCGAGCAGTTCGAGGCTGGCACCACCACCGGTCGAGATGTGGGTGAACGACGACTCGTCCAGGCCGAGCTGGCGCACCGCCGCGGCCGAGTCACCACCGCCGACGACCGTGGTTCCGTCGACCGCCGCGACCGCCATCGCGATCTGGCGGGTGCCCTCGGCGAAGGGCGCCACCTCGAAGATCCCCATGGGCCCGTTCCAGACGACCGTGCGGACATCGGCGAGCTTGTCGCGGAACAGCGCGACGGTGGCCGGCCCGATGTCCAGGCCCTTCTGGTCGGACGGGATCGCGGACGCCGGCACGACGCTGGCCTCCGCGTCCTCGGCGACCTCGGCCGCGACGACGACGTCGACCGGGAGCACCAGGTCGACGCCGGTCGCGGCCGCCCGGGCGATGAGACCCCGCACGGCGTCGATCTGGTCCTCCTCCAGCAACGATCCGCCCACCTCGTGGCCCTGTGCGGCGAGAAATGTGAAACACATGCCGCCGCCGACCAGGAGGCGGTCGACCTTCCCGAGCAGGTTGTCGATCACGCCGAGCTTGTCCGCGACCTTCGAGCCGCCGAGGATCACGACATAGGGCCGTTCGGGATCGTCGAGCACCTTCGAGAACGCCTCGACCTCGGCGAGGACCAGAGCGCCCGCAGCGTGGGGCAGCCGCAGGGCCACGTCGTACACGCTGGCCTGCTTGCGGTGCAGGACGCCGAACCCGTCGGACACGAACACGTCTGACTGCGCCGCCAGCTCGTCGGCGAACGCTCCGCGCTCGGCGTCGTCCTTCGAGGTCTCCCTGGGATCGAAGCGGAGGTTCTCCAGCAGGACCACGGCACCGTCGGGAAGAGCTTCCAGGGCCTGCCTCGCCTCCGGGCCCACCGTGTCGCCGGCGAATCGCACGTCGCGCCCCGGCAGCAACGCGGCGAGGCACTCATGAACAGGACGCAGCGAGTACTGCGGGTCGACCCGGCCGCCGGGCCGGCCCAGGTGGGCGGTCACGATCACCTTCCCCCCGGCGTCGGAGAGCCGCACGATGGTGGGGAGGCTGGCCCGGACCCGGCCGTCGTCGGCGACGGCATCGTCCTCGAGCGGGACGTTGAGGTCCGAGCGGAGCAGAACGCGCTTGCCGCGCAGGTCACCCAGGTCTTCGATGCCCCGCATCGGTCAGAGCGAGGCACCGACGTGGCGGATCAGGTCGATCAGCCGGTTGGAGAACCCCCACTCGTTGTCGTACCAACCCACGACCTTGACCTGGTTGCCGATCACCCGGGTCAGCCCCGCGTCGAAGATGCACGAGGCCGGGTCGGTGACGATGTCGGTCGACACGATCGGGTCCTCGGTGTAGGTGAGGTAGCCCTTCAGCGGACCATCCGCCGCTGCCCTCATCGCGGCGTTGACCTCGTCGACGCTCACCTCGCGGCCGACCGTGGCCGTGAGGTCGGTGGCCGAGCCGGTCGGCGTCGGCACCCGCAGTGCGAAACCGTCGAGCTTGCCCTTGAGCTCCGGGAGCACGAGGCCGATCGCCTTCGCGGCGCCGGTGGTGGTCGGGACGATGTTGAGCGCGGCCGCGCGGGCCCGGCGCAGGTCCCGGTGCGGGCCGTCCTGCAAGTTCTGGTCGGCCGTGTACGCGTGGATGGTAGTCATCAGTCCACGCTGGATCTCGAACGCGTCGTGGAGTGCCTTGGCCAACGGTGCCAGGCAGTTCGTCGTACAGGAGGCCATCGAGATGATCGTGTGCGCTGCGGGGTCGTAGGTGTCGTGGTTGACGCCCATGACGACAGTGACGTCCTCGTTCTTCGCCGGAGCCGAGATGATGACCTTCCTGGCACCGCCGTCGACATGTGCCTTCGCCTTGGTGGCATCGGTGAACAGGCCGGTCGACTCGATGACGACGTCGGCGCCGAGGTCGCCCCACGGCAGGTTGGCCGGGTCGCGCTCCTCCAGGGACTTGAAGCTCTTCCCGGCGACGGTGATCTCGTCGCCCGCGTATCCGACCTCGGCGTCGAGCCGGCCCAGGATGGAGTCGTACTTGAGCAGGTGGGCCAGGCTCTTGTTGTCGGTGAGGTCGTTGACGCCCACGAGTTCGATGTCGTCGGCGCCTTCGGCGAGCACCGCGCGGTAGAAGTTGCGCCCGATGCGTCCGAACCCATTGATGCCTACGCGGATGGTCATGCTGACTCCTGACTCCTTCGCCGTGTTTCGGACCGCGTCTCCGACACTAGGGCAGTGCCTACGCACCCGGCCGGTCAGGGGTGCGATGAGCAGCGCGATGCGCCCTCACGGGACGAGCATGTCCGGCGTGAGGTTGGCCTCGGTGCCGGCGACCCCGGTCTCGGCCGCCTTGCGGTCGGCCATCGCCAGCAGCCGCCGGATCCTTCCGGCTACCGCGTCTTTGGTCATCGGCGGGTCCGAGAGCTGTCCGAGCTCCTCCAGGCTGGCCTGCTTGTGCTCGAGGCGGAGCAGCCCGGCGGCGCGCAGGTGGTCCGGGACGTCGTCGGCCAGGATCTCGAGGGCTCTCTCGACCCGAGCGCCGGCGGCCACCGCCGCACGCGCGGACCGCCGCAGGTTGGCGTCGTCGAAGTTGGCCAGCCGGTTGGCGGTGGCGCGGACCTCGCGGCGCATCCGCCGCTCCTCCCACGCGAGCACACTGTCGTGCGCGCCGAGACGGGTGAGCAGCGCACCGATCGCGTCTCCGTCGCGCACGACCACGCGGTCGACGCCGCGGACGTCGCGCGCCTTGGCCTGGATGCCGACGCGGCGGGCGGCGCCCACCAGCGCCAGCGCGGCCTCGGGTCCGGGGCAGGTGACCTCGATGGCCGAGGACCGGCCCGGTTCCGTCAGCGATCCGTGGGCTAGGAAGGCACCGCGCCAGACCGCCTCCGCATCGCAGGTCGAGCCGGACACGACCTGCGGGGGCAGCCCGCGCACCGGGCGGCCGCTGCCGTCGATCAGGCCGGTCTGGCGGGCCAGCACCTCACCGCCGGCGACCACCCGGACCACGTACCTGCTGCCTTTGCGCAACCCGCTGGGTGAGACGACGGCGATGTCGCTCGCGTGGCCGTAGACGTCGGCGATGTCGCGACGCAGACGGCGGGCCGCCGCACCAGTGTCGAGCTCTGCCTCCACCACGATCTTGCCGCTGACGATGTGCAGACCGCCGCCGAAGCGGAGCAGTGCGGAGACCTCTGCCTTGCGGCAGCACGGCTTGGTGACCTCGAGGCGAGCCAGTTCGTCCTTCACCGACGCGGTCATCGCCATGGACCGATCCTGCCACGAGCAAAGGTGTCCGCGTACGCACGGGCCAGGCGCTCGGGATCGTGACGCGGCGTGCCGTCATCCATCGCGACGTCGGTGACGATCACGTCCGCATCGAAGGCGTCGGCGACCCGGCGCAGCAACTCCTCGTCGGGCACCGACGCACGGTCAGCCACCACCGAGTCGATCCGCAGGTCCGGCGCGTACGCCGCGAGCACCTCCAGATGCATCTCCGGGGTGAAGCCCTCGGTCTCGGCTCCTTCGGGAGACAGGTTCAGGGTGACCATCCGGCGGGCGGGCGTCTCGACGAGGGCACGGCGCAGTTCTGGGAGGAGCAGGTGCGGGATGACGCTGCTGAACCACGACCCGGGACCGAGCACCACCCAGTCCGCCTCGGCGATCGCGTCGAGCGCCTCCGGGCAGGCCGGCGGATCGGGTGGGACGAGCTCGACGGCGACCACCCTGCCCGTCGCGATGGCGACGGCGTGCTGGCCGACGACGGTCTCGACCTCACGCGCCGCGCCCTCCGCGCGCTCGGCCCGGGCGACGAGTGCGTGGATGTCCAGTGGGGTCGAGGACATGGGGAGCACGCGGCCCTGCGCACCCAGCAGGCGGGCGACCCAGTCGAGGCCCTCCACATGCCCGCCGAGCAGCTCCCAGAGGGCGACGATCAGTAGGTTGCCGGCGGCATGGTCGTAGAGCTCACCGGCGCCGGCGAAGCGGTGCTGGAGCACCCGTGCCCAGGTACGCCCCCAGTCGTCGTCGCCGCACAGAGCCGCGAGTGCCATGCGCAGGTCGCCTGGTGGAAGGACGCCGAACTCCTGCCGGAGCCGACCGCTCGACCCGCCGTCGTCGGCAACGGTCACGACTGCCGTGAGCCTCCCGCTGACCCGGCGCAGAGCCGTCAGCGATGCGGCCAGGCCGTGCCCGCCACCGAGGGCGACGACCTTGGGCCCGGCCAGGCGAGACTCCCGCACCGGCGGGGTCACTCCCGCCCGAGGTCGCGGTGGACGACCAGCGTCTCGATCCCCTGGTCACGCAGGCGGGTGGCCAGGGCCTCGCTCATGACGACACTGCGGTGCTTGCCCCCCGTGCACCCGACGCCCACAGTGACGAAGCGCTTGCCTTCCCGCAGGTAGCCCTCGGAGGTCATCTGGAGCAGCCCCGCGTAGCGGTCGAGGAACTCGGTGGCCCCGGGCTGACCCAGGACGTAGTCGCGGACCGCCTCGTCGCGTCCGGTCTGCGGCCGCAGACCGGGCACCCAGTGCGGGTTCGGCAGGAAGCGCAGGTCGGCCACGACGTCGGCGTCGACGGGGATGCCGTACTTGAACCCGAACGACACCACGACAGCACGCAGCCCGGTGTCGTCCTTCTCGAACGCGGTGCGGATCCGCCTGGCGAGCTCGTGCACGTTGAGCAGCGACGTGTCGACCACGAGGTCGGCCCCCGCCCGCAGCTCGGCCAGCTGTTCACGTTCGCGCTTGATGCCCTCGAGCACGCGGCCTTCCCCCTGCAGCGGATGAGGGCGGCGGGCCGACTCGAACCGGCGTACCAGCGCCTCGTCACCGGCCTCGAGGAACAGGATGTAGGGACGTACTCCGCGCGCCGCGAGCTGGTCCAGCGCTCCCTGTAGCTCACCGAAGAACACCCCGCCACGCACGTCGGCCACGACGGCGATCCGACGCTGTGCGGTCCGCTCGGTCACCGTGTCGACGAGCTCCATCAACAGCGAGGGCGGCAGGTTGTCGACGACGAACCAGCCGAGATCGTCCAGGGATGCCGTGGCCGCCGTCTTGCCCGCTCCGGACATGCCGGTGACCAGCAGGAGCTCGGGGGGTTCGCCCGTCTCGGTCACGTCCGCTCCTCAGGTCGACGCGGAGTCCGCGTCGAGGATCTCACCCGTCGCCATGTTGACCGACGGCGCCGGACGGCGCTGGGCGACGGCCTCGACGACCGCCTCTGCGGTCCGGGTTCCGAAGCCTGGCACCAGCGCGATCTCGTCCGCGCTGGCGGCGCGCAGCCGCTTGAGTGACCCGAAGTGCGCGAGCAGGGCCTTGCGGCGTGCGGGCCCGAGGCCGGGAACGCCGTCGAGCAGGCTGTCGACCATGGACCGGGACCGCCGCTGCCGGTGGTAGGCGATGGCGAACCGGTGCGCCTCGTCCCGGATTCGCTGCAGCAGGTACAGCCCTTCGCTGGCCCTGGGCAGGATCACCGGGTCGTCGGAGCCGTCGACCACCACCTCCTCCAACCGCTTCGCCAACCCGACGACCGGGATGTCGGAGACGCCGGCCTCGTCCATGGCCAGCCTCGCCGCGCCGACCTGCGGCTTGCCGCCGTCGACCACCACCAGGCCGGGGGCGTAGGCGAACTTGCGCGGTCGCCCTGTCTCGGGGTCGAGCGGCTGTGCCGCCGCCCGGTCGGGTTCGCGCTCCTCTGTGAGCCGGCGGAACCGGCGCCCGAGCACCTCGCGGATCGCGGCGACGTCGTCGATGCCCTGCCGGCCGCGGATCGCGAACCGCCGGTACTCGGACTTGCGCGGCAACCCGTCCTCGAACACGACCATGGACGCGACCACCTCGGTGCCCTGCAGGTTGGACACGTCGTAGCACTCGATCCGCAACGGCGCCTCGTCGAGGTCGAGGGCCTGCTGGATCTCCTCGAGCGCACGGCTGCGGGTCGTCAGGTCGCTGGCGCGCCGTGTCTTGTGCAGCGCGAGCGCCTGTGCGGCGTTTCGGGTGACGGTCCCGAGAAGTGCCCGCTTGTCGCCCCGCTGAGGAATCTTGAGATCGACCTTTCCCCGGCGCAGCTCGGCGAGCAGGTCACGCAGCGCCATGGTCTCGTCCGGGTCGTCGGGCAGGGTCGGCACCACGATCTCCCGCGGAACGGCCTCGCCGCCGTTCTCCCCGTAGAGCTGCAGCAGGAACCGCTCGACCAGTTCGCCGCTCGGTGCGTCGTCGCTCTTGTCCGCGACCCATCCGCGCTGGCCGCGGACCCGTCCGCCACGGACGTAGAAGATGTGGACGGCCACCTCCAGCGGGTCCGCGGCGAGCGCGACGACG
>JBOGDU010000217.1:0-5405 GCA_050743145.1 Jiangellaceae bacterium
GTGACCGGTGACTTGCTCGAGGGCGAGGGGATCGAGCCCGCGGTAGACGGGGCCGAGATCATCGTGCACCTTGCCGGCGGCGCCAAGGGCGATGACGAGGCCACCGGGAACCTGGTCCGGGCGGCGACGCGAGCCGGGGTGGAGCACCTGGTGTACATATCGGTCATCGGCGCGGACCGCGTCCCGCTGAGCTGGTTGAGGTCCAAGCTGGGCGCTGAGAAGGCCGTAGCCGACTCCGGCCTACCGTGGACGACGCTGCGTGCCGCCCAGTTCCATGACCTGGTCCTGACCATGGTGCAGAAGATGGCAAAGCTCCCGGTGATACCGGTCCCGGGCGGACTTCGGTTCCAGCCGGTCGATCCGGACGAGGTCGCGGCCCGGCTGGTGGAACTGACGCTCGACAAGCCGGCCGGCCGGGTGGCCGACCTGGCCGGGCCGACGGTGTACGAGGTGGCCGATCTGATCCGCGGCTACCTGCGGGCGCGCGGCAAGCACCGGTTGATGATCCCGGTCCCGATGCCGGGAAAGGCCGGCCGCGCGTACCGGGCCGGCGAGAATCTCGCTCTCGAGGGGGCTGATGTGGGCAAGCGGAGCTGGGAGGACTTCCTGGCCGAACGGCTGCGTTAGCGCACCCACCGCCCCCGAGCGTCAATCGAAGATCTTGCCGGGGTTGAGGATCCCGGCCGGGTCCAGGACCCGCTTGAGGTCGCGGTGCAAGCGCATCGCGACCGGTCCGATCTCGCGCGAGAGCCACGGCTTCTTGAGCATGCCGATTCCGTGCTCGCCGGTGATCGTCCCGCCGAGCTCGAGGCCGAGATCCATCACCGCCCCGAAGGCGTCCTCGGCGCGACGGGTCTGGTCGGCGTCATCGGAGTCGAAGACCACCGTCGGGTGCATGTTGCCGTCGCCCGCGTGTCCGACGACGCCGATGACGACATCATGCGCCGCCGCAAGCTTCTCTACACCCTCGAACAGGTCGGCGAAGCGGGTCAGCGGAACGCACACGTCGTCGATCATCGTCGTCCCGAGCCGCTCCAGGGCTGGTAGTGCGACGCGGCGGGCCTCCAGCAGCATCTCGCCTTCAGCAGGATCGGAGGTCTCGGCGACCTCGGTGGCGCCGGCCCTCCCGCACAGAGACGCGACCTCGGCCATCTCCGCGGCCGCAGCGGCGCCGTTGTCGGACTGGGCGAGCAGCATCGCGCCTGCGTCCGCCGGGAGATCCATCCGCTTCCACTCGTTGACCACCCGGATGCAGGTGGCGTCCATGATCTCCAGCAGGCTCGGGACGTGGCCGCCGGCCATGATCGCTGTCACGGCCCGCGCCGCCGCGACGGGCGAGTCGAACACCGCCGCCACCGTGTGCGGGCGCTGAGTCTCCGGCCGCAGCGCCACCGTCGCCTGCGTGATCACGCCGAGGGTTCCCTCACTGCCCACGAACAGCCTGGTGAGGTCGTAGCCGGCCACACCCTTGACGGTGCGACGCCCGGTCCGCACGACCTCGCCGGACGCGAGCACGACCTCGAGGCCGCGGACATAGTCGGTGGTGACGCCGTATTTGACACAGCACAGCCCGCCGGAGTTGGTCGACAGGTTGCCCCCGATCGAGCAGAACTCCCAGCTCGACGGGTCCGGTGGGTAGAAAAGGCCGTGCTCGGCGACCGCGCGCGAGAAGACCGCGTTCATGACGCCCGGCTCGACGACCGCGAGCCGGTTGGCCGGGTCGATCTCGACGATGCGATCCATCCGTTCGAGCGAGAGGACGATGCAGCCGTCGATCGCGTTGGCCGCGCCGGACAGACCGCTGCGCGCGCCTTGCGGAACCACCGGAACGCCCAGCCGGGACGCGGTCCGCAGGGTGTACTCGACGTGGCCGCGTTCGCGGGCGAGGACGACCGCTGCCGGCCGCCCGGCCGGGCAGAACAGCGCCCTGTCGAACCTGTACGACTCCATCCGGTCCGGGTCATCGACCAGGACGCTGTCCGGCAGCCCCGCGCGCAGCTCTGCAACCACGTCGACCACATCTGCAGGCTACTGCGGGCGACTGTCGCGCCTCCGGGCCCATGCCGGGGCAGCGATGGACCGCGGGGTGTCAGGCAGTGGTCACCAGTTCGTCGGCTTCACCGGGTTGCGCAGCCAGATGTCGAAGAACGCGTCGAGGTCCTGGCCGGATACCTCTTCGTAGACGGCTTGGAGGTCCTCAGTCGTGGCCACCGAGTCGTTGAATCGGCTCACCCACTCCTGGGCGCCCGCGAAGAAGGCGGTGTCACCGATCTTCACTCGTAGCGCGTGCAGGGTCGCCCCTCCCCGGTCGTAGATCGGGCCGAGGAACAGGCCGAACGGCCCCGGATCGGCGACGACGACCTCCCAGAACGGGTCGTCGGCCGGCTGCGCCATGACGCCGTCGAACGATTCCTGCGCCGTGGTATCTCCCGTGTCCTCGGACCACAAACACACCGACTAGGAGCCCCAGCCCTCGTTTATCCAGATGTCCTGCCAGCGCTCCGGGCTCACGGCGTTGCCCAACCACTGGTGCGCGAGCTCGTGCGCGACCGTGGACTCGCCCGCCCGGCTCGAGTACACCGGTCGGGTCTGGGTCTCCAACGCGTAGCCGACGCTGTCGTTGTCGACGATCGCGCCGTAGGAGTTGAACGGGTAGTCGCCGAAGGTGCCCTCGAAGAACGCGATCATGTCGGCCTGAAGGGCCAGGCTCGCGTTCGTGGTGGCGAGATTCGCCGGCGTCAGCTTGCGGTCGACGGCGTCGATGATCGGCAACCCGGTCGAGGTCTCGGAGGTGCGCAGATCGAAGTCGCCCACCGTGGCCGTGGCGAGGTAGCTGGCCTGAAGGTCCGGAGCCTCCCAGGACCACGTGGTCCAGCCGTCGGCGGTCGCCGGCGGTGCCGACGGGAGCCCGTTTGCCACCGCCGTCTTGCCCTCCGGCACCGTGATCTCGAAGCTGTACGTCGCCTTGTCCGTCGGGTGGTCGCTGACCGGGAACCAGGTCATGGAGCCCTCGGGCTCGTTGACGACCATCGCGCCGTCCCGCGTGGTGACCCAGCCGTAGAGCACGCCCTCGATGTCGGTGGGCCGGGTCGTCTCGCCACCGTAGGAGACGACGACCTGCGCCGACCGGCCCTCCTTGAGCTTGGGCCGTGGCTGGATGGTCAGCTCCCAGCTGCGGGCCTCGTCGTCCTGGACCTGCCAGTACGCGGCGCCCTCGACCTCCGCCCCTGGCGCGGGCGGGGGCACCTCGCTGGCCGGCTTGCCGTCGACAGTGACCGCCGACACCTGCAGGCCGCGCAGGTCGAGGTTGAACCGGTCGAGGTCCTGGGTCGCGACCAGGTCGATCGTCGCGACGGCCTCCATCTGCCCCCGCAGTTGCGCAGTCGGCGTCGGCGGGACGGTCACCGCCGGCGGTGTGTACCGGATGTCCAGGTCGTACAGCTGTACGTCGTAGCCGCCGTTGCCGGCGAAGGGGAAGTACTCGTCGCCCGCGCCACTGGCACCGGCGGTGTACCGCGGTGCCCCCGGCTGTCCCGGCGCAGCGAGCGCGCCTGCGGGCAGGCCGAGCATCGACATTCCGACGAGGACCGCTGTGACTCTGCCCAGCGTCCGAGTGTGTGCGCGCACGATGACCGCCTCCTTGGCTCCTGCTGCTGCAGCGTAGCGTCAGAGGTTGCCGCGCAACTCCTGTTCGCGCTCGATCGACTCGAACAGCGCCTTGAAGTTGCCCTTGCCGAACCCGAGCGAGCCGTGCCGTTCGATCAGCTCGTAGAAGACGGTTGGGCGGTCGCCGATCGGCTTGGTGAAGATCTGCAGCAGGTAGCCGTCCTCATCCCGGTCGACCAGGATGCCGCGCTTCTTCAGGTCCTCGACCGGAACGCGGACCTCGCCGATCCGGGCGCGCAACTCCGGGTCGTCGTAGTAGGCGTCGGGGGTTTCGAGGAACTCGACGCCCTCCGCTCGCATGACATCGACCGAGCGCACGATGTCGTTGGTCGCGAGCGCGATGTGCTGACAGCCTGCGGCGCCGTAGAACTCGAGGTACTCGTCGATCTGCGACTTCCTCTTCGCGATCGCCGGCTCGTTGAGGGGGAACTTGACCCGGTGGTTGCCGTTGGCGACGACCTTCGACATCAGCGCCGAGTAGTCGGTCGCGATGTCGTCGCCGATGAACTCCGCCATGTTCACGAAGTTCATGACCTTGTTGTAGAACGCGACCCACTCGTCCATGCGACCGAGCTCGACGTTGCCGACGCAGTGGTCGACCGCCTGGAACAGCCGCTTCGGCGTGCCGTCGCGCTTGACGTAGCCGGACGTCCGCTCGACATACCCCGGCAGGTACGGACCTGTGTACCGGGACCGGTCGACCAGCGTGTGGCGCGTCTCTCCGTACGTGGCGATGGCAGCGATCCGTACTGTGCCGTTCTCGTCGGACACGTCGTGAGGCTCGTCGAGCACGCGGGCACCCTGGGTGCGGGCGTGCGCGATGCACTTGTCGACGTCGGGCACCTCGAGAGCGAGGTCGACCACCCCGTCGCCATGCCGCCGGTGGTGGTCGAGCAGCGGGCTGTCCGGCGAGACACCGCCGGTGAGAACGAAGCGTGCCGACCCGCTCCTCAACACGTACGCCTTGTGGTCGCGGTTGCCGGTTTCAGGTCCCGAGTAGGCGACCAACTCCATGCCGAACGCCGACTGGTAGAAGTGGGCGGTCTGGGTGGCGTTGCCCACGACGAACACCACGGCATCCATCGCGGTGACGGGGAACGGATCCTTGCTCTGGTCGTACTCGACGAGGCCGACGAGCTGCTTGAGCTGCTCGAGGTCGAGATTCGCCTCGCGCTCCTCTGGCGTCAGCGTGGTGGAGGTGTCCGTCGTCGTCATGTGGGGGACTGTGCCTCCGCCTCACGAAACCAGCAAGGGTGGCCGTCAACCGTGGTCA
The DNA here is from genome assembly GCA_050743145.1 of Jiangellaceae bacterium. Lineage (GTDB taxonomy): Bacteria > Actinomycetota > Actinomycetes > Jiangellales > Jiangellaceae > DASRTE01. The sequence continues at coordinate 4,940 of JBOGDU010000217.1, forward strand.
CTCTGTACGTTTTGGACAGCACATGGCCAGAAGGGATATGCAGGTTGTCTACTGTCATCGACGAACTCGACACACGAATCCTGCGGCTGTTCACCGACGAGCCGCGAGTCGGGGTCCTGGAGGCGTCGCGGCGTCTGGGCGTCGCCCGCGGAACCGTCCAGGCGCGCCTGGACAAGCTGGCGTCCTCGGGCGTGATCCGATCGCTCGGGCCGAGCCTCGACCCGGCGGCCATGGGCTACCGCGTCACGGCATTCGCGACCCTGGAGATCCGGCAGGGCGGGCGCGGGTCCGTTGCCGGGCATCTCGCTCGCATACCCGAGGTCATCGAGGTACACACCATCACCGGACCGGGCGACCTGCTCTGCCGCATCGTCGCCCGCGACAACGACGACCTCCAGCGGGTGATCGACGACCTGGTGAGCGACGCGGACGTGCTGCGGACGTCGACCCTGATCGCCCTGTCGAC
>JBOGDU010000218.1:0-3938 GCA_050743145.1 Jiangellaceae bacterium
CCTACGAGCTCGTCCAGCCCGGTCACGTCCTGCCGCTGCGCTATCGCGACGGCGGCGTGCTGGCCCGGCCCGGCCACACCGAGGCGTCGGTCGACCTGGCTCGGCTGGCCGGTCTCACCCCTGCCGGCGTCCTGTGCGAGATCGTCAACGACGACGGGTCGATGATGCGAGCGCCGGCACTGCGCCGGTTCGCCGACGAGCACGGGCTCACCATGATCTCGATCGCCGACCTCATCCGGTTCCGCCGCCGGCAGGAGAGCCTGGTCGTCCGGCTCGCCCAGACCCGGCTGCCGACCGCCCACGGGACCTTCCGTGCGCACGCCTACCGGGACACCGTGACCGGGGCGGAACACGTGGCCCTCGTGCTGGGTGATGTCGGGGACGGCGCTCCGGTCCTCGCCAGGGTGCACTCCGAGTGCCTCACCGGCGACACGTTCGGCTCCCTGCGGTGCGACTGCGGGCCCCAACTGCGCGCCGCCATGGCGGCGGTCGCCGTCGAGGGCCGCGGGGTCGTGGTCTACCTGCGCGGGCACGAGGGCCGCGGGATCGGGCTGGCCCACAAACTGCAGGCCTACGAGTTGCAGGACGCCGGCCGCGACACCATCGACGCCAACCTCGACCTCGGCCTGCCCGCCGATGCGCGCGACTACGGCACCGGCGCGCAGATCCTGGCCGATCTGGGCGTGCAGTCGCTTCGGCTGATGACCAACAACCCGACCAAGCTGGCCGGCCTGGAGGGGTACGGCCTGCGGATCGCCGACCGCGTGCCCGTGCCGGTGCATCCCCATCCGGAGAACATCCGATACCTACGCACCAAGCGCGACCGGATGGGGCACGCGCTTCCCCACCTGGGCGACGAGCTGGAAGGGAGCCCGACGTGAGCCGATCCGGTACGCCGACCCTGACCCTCGACGGCGCCGAGCAGTTGAGGGTCGCCGTCGTTGCTGCCCGGTGGCATGAACGGGTGGTCACCGGCCTGCTCCACGGTGCGCTGCGCGCGCTGACCGAGGCCGGGGTCGACGACCCGCTGGTCTTGAGGGTGCCAGGGTCGTTCGAGCTGCCGGTCGCCTGCGCCCGGCTGGCCAGGGCGCGCTACGACGCCGTGGTAGCGCTCGGGGTCGTGATCAGGGGCGCGACACCGCACTTCGAGTACGTATGCCAGGCGGCCACCGACGGGCTGGTCCGGGTGAGCGTCGAAACCGGCGTGCCCGTCGGCTTCGGCCTGCTGACCTGTGACGACGACGCGCAGGCACTGGACCGGGCCGGCCTGCCGGGGTCGAGCGAGGACAAGGGTTACGACGCCGCGCAGGCGGCGCTCGCGACTGTCCTCGCGCTCCGCACCGCGTACGCCTGATGTCGCGAACCGTAGGCTGGCGGCTGTGAAGACCTTCGACGACCTGTGGGCCGAGCTGTCCGCGAAGGTCGCCATCGGCGCCGCAGGATCGGGCACCGTCGACGCCGTCGGGCGCGGCGTGCACGAGGTCGGCAAGAAGGTCGTCGAGGAGGCCGCCGAAGCGTGGATGGCGGCCGAGCACGAGGGCGCCGGCCGGGCCGCCGAGGAGATCGCCCAGCTGCTCTACCACGTGCAGGTGCTCATGCTCGCCCGCGGGATCGGGCTCGACGACGTCTACGCGAAGCTCTAGAGGGACGAACGCCATGTCCGATGCACAGAACAGGACGACGCCGGCGCCCAACGGCGTCCTGCGGATCGCCGTCCCGAACAAGGGGCTGCTGGCCGAGCCGGCGGCCGCGATGCTCCGCGAGGCCGGGTACCGCCAACGCGGCGAGGGCGGGCGCGAACTGGTGCTGGTCGACTCGGACAACAACGCCGAGTTCTTCTTCCTCCGGCCACGGGACATCGCCGTCTACGTCGGGTCGGGGACGCTGGAGGTCGGCATCACCGGCCGCGACCTGTTGCTCGACTCGGGCGCGGCAGCCGAGGAGCTGCTGCCGCTCGGCTTCGGCACGTCGACCTTCCGCTTCGCGGCGCGCCCGGGCACCGCCGACGCAGTGGAGGGCTTCGCCGGCCTGCGGGTCGCGACGTCGTATCCCGGCCTGTTGGCCAAGTACCTCGCCGAGGAGGGTGTCGACGCCGAGGTGATCAGGCTCGACGGCGCGGTCGAGACCGCCATCCAGCTCGGCGTGGCCGACGTCGTGGCCGATGTCGTCTCGACCGGGACCACCCTGCGGCAGGCCGGCCTGGAGCTGGTGGGCGAGTCGATCATGGACTCCGAGGCCGTGCTGGTCACCCGCACGGGTATGGAACACGCTGCGGGCGTGCAGCAGCTGCTCCGGCGCCTGCAGGGCGTCCTGGTGGCGCGCCGGTACGTCCTGATGGACTACGACATCCGCGCCGAGCGGGTCGACGAGGCGTGCGCCGTGACGCCGGGGATCGAGTCGCCCACGGTTTCCCCCCTGCATCGCGAGGGCTGGGTCGCCGTTCGTGCCATGGTGCCGCGCAGCGACGCTCACAAGGTCATGGACGAGTTGTGGGAAATCGGGGCCCGAGCCATCTTCGTCACCGACATCCACGCCTGTCGTCTTTGACCGGCGGCGCGAGCGGCGATCTCCTGCGCAACATGTTCGGCGTCTCTGTCCATGCCCGGTAGGAACTCCGAGGACTTCGCGTACAGGAACGGCAGGCCCACGAAGTACAGTCCCGGCTCGCCGACGACGATTCCGCGTTCATGAGCCGGCTCGCCGTCGTCGCCGAACACCGGCACGTCGATCCACCCGAAGTCCCGGCGGAATCCCGTACACCAGATCACACTTGCGGCGTCGACGACCCGGCCGCCCTCCGTCGCAGGTAGTCCGCCCATGGTGCCCGCGGTGCGTGGCAGCAGCTCGACACCGGCGGCCTCGAGATCCTTCATCTTGACCCGGACGAGGGGCTCGCCGTGCGCGAGGTGATGCGCCCGCCGACCCATCGGAGTGCGCACGGTCAGCACGTGATGGCCGACGAAGCGCACGATGGGGAAGACGAAGCGCGCCATGGCCGGACCGTGCTTGAACGGAACCTGGCCGCTGGGTTGGCCCGACAACACTGTGTGGTGGGTGCGCGAGACCTCGAGCGCAATCTCCGTGCCGGAGTTTCCCGCGCCGACCACGAGGACTGCTCCCGCGCCCAGCTGGGCTGGGTTCCGGTAGTCGCTCGAGTGCAGCTGGACGATTGCCGAATCGAGTTCCCGCGCCAACTCCGGAACGTGCGGTACCCGGTTGGCGCCGGTGGCCACGACCACGTGATCGGCCTCGAGACGCTCGTCGCCGTACTCGACCACGTACCGGCCGTCCCGCCGGGACACGCCGGTCACCCTGACACCGGTTCTGGTCGCCATCTCGAAGCGGTCCGCGTAGGCATGCAGGTAGTCCGCCACCTCGTCCTTGGTCGGGAAGGAGTATGCCGAGATGGGGATGGGCCAGCCCGGCAGGCCGGAATGCCGCGCCGGTGTGAACAGGCGCAGTGAGTCCCAGCGGGTCCGCCACGAGTCACCGATCCGTTGGTGCGCGTCGAGCACGACGAATGGCCGACCGCGCCGAGCCAGGTGGTATCCGACGGCCAGACCTGCGGCGCCGCCACCGATGATCACCGTCTCCACGGTCTGCGATGTGTCCATATGCTCGACGCTAGGCGCGGACCGGCGCGGCGGCTTCGGGCGAACCACCCAATGACGGCAGCGGACGGGAGTGGTCAGTTCTGCGCATCCGTCGCCGAGGGGTGTACAGCAGGTACCAGAACAGCATCAGGCCGGTGCTGACCAGGTAGAACGTGTGGAGGATCCAGACCGGGCCGGCAGGCAGGTGGAAGACGTAGACCGAGTGGATCGCGTTGCCCACGTTCGCGAGCAGGATGTTTCCCCGGCTGTACGAGCTCAGGTCCTTGGTCCGAGCCGCCTTCACCAGCATAGGCAGCATGCTCGCGGCGAAGATCGTCGTCGATA
>JBOGDU010000219.1:0-5161 GCA_050743145.1 Jiangellaceae bacterium
GGTCGGTGCGCCCGGGGTCCAGACCCAGCGCAACGACGGACCCGGCGTCGGGCGCCGAGACCGTGGCGAGGACGCGCAGCAGGGTGGTCTTGCCCGCCCCGTTGGGACCGAGCAGCCCGGTCACACCTGGCACCAGCTCGAACGACACGCCGTCCAGGGCGCGGGTGCGCCCGAACGTCATCGTCAGGTCGCGGGCCAGGACGGTCGGAGCAGAGGTGGTCATCGTAGTCTCCTCGCGGCAAACCTCGGTGTGGTGTCGAAGCCGCGATCGGCCTCGAAGCGGCCGCGACGGGCCAGCACCACGACGGCGGCAAGGAGCGCCAGGGCGGCGAAGGCGACCTGTCCGGCCAGGGAGAACAGGACCGACGACGGCGACGGAGGGGCGACGGTCACCGCCACCGCGACGACCCAGGCGCCGGCGGTGACACCGACGGCGCGCAGCGGTTCGACTATCGTGGCCAGCGCCAGGCCGCACACCGTCAGCCCCAGCGAGGGCAGCAGCCAGCCGGCCGCGCCCCAGCCCAGCCGTGGCAGCATCAGGCTCGCCGCCGCTGCCAGCAGCGTCGAGGTCCCCAGGACCGCGGCGGCACGCAGCAGCAACAGGCGGAAGCTGCGCATCGGGGCGGCAAGGCCGATCTCGTAGGTAGGGTCGATCCCAGGCCCATAGGCCACCGCGATACCGGCCAGCGGCAGCAGCGGCGCGACGCACAGCAACCCCAGAGTGGCGTCCGGGCTGCGGCTGACCCTGGCGGCCAGCACCGCGAACACCAGCGTCGCGGCCACGGCCAGCAGCCACGAGCCGCGCAGCGCCGGCGTGGCGGCCAGCACCCTGGCCATGTGGTCGGCCACGCCCAGGCGCACCAGCAGCCGCTCGACCACGCCGGCCCGGGGCACATCCACCGCCTCGACAAGCGCCGCCCGCAGGCGCCCCAGCCGCGCCGGATCGACCAGCGCCCGCGCCTGCAGCCGGCAGCCGGCACAGGCTGTCAGGTGCGCCTCCACCGACCAGCGCCCCGCGACGTCCAGGCGGCCCTCGCCATAGGCCCTCAGGACCTCGCCGTCCGCATGCCAGGCCCCGCCAGCATCCGCTTCACCCATGGCTGTCCCTCCCTTCCTGCCTCATGCCAACTCCTGGCGTAGCTGCGCTCGCGCCCGCATGGCTCGGGTCTTGACCGTGCCCGCTGGGATCCCCAACAGCACGGCCGCCTCCCGGGTGCTCAGCCCGTCCAGCACGGTCGCTTGCAGCACCGCCTGCAGCTCCGGCGCGAGCCGGTTCAGGGCTCGGATCACCTCGCGGTGCTCCAGCGTGACCAGGGCCTGCTCCTCGGCGCTGGCCGCATCCGCTACCCCCCGGCGGCCGAGCAGGCCCGCCAGCCGTTCCTGGGCGGCGCGACCGCGCTGAAGATCCACAAGGCGCCGGATCGCGATCCCCCAGATCCAGGCCCCCACAGCACCCTGGCCGCGGAAGCGCCCGGCATCGCGCCACACCACCAGGAACGTCTCCTGCGCAACCTGGTCGGCCACGTCCGGGTCGGCGGTGCGCCGACGCAGCCGCACCAGCAGCCACGGGGCATGCTGGTCATACAGCGCGCTGAACGCCTCCGGGTCGCCCTCGGCGACCGCCGCCAAGAGCTCGGCGTCACTCTGGGTCCGGTCGGGGCGCACGCTCACACCTGATTGTCGGCGCAGACGCCGCCGCGGTTCACCCGAGCCGACGGTCGAGCCGCCGACCACTCGCGACGTCGACATGTTCGGGCGCCGCTAGGCGTGGCCGGTCCAACCGCAACCAGCAGCAAAGGAGTGTTGCCTACGGCTGCCTTCCTCGCCCAGGCTTCACGTCCTCGGTGTTGCTCGAGATTCACGCTGGCCTTTGGCCGCGGATACGAGAACGTTCATGTCGATCCAGACAGACTCCGCCTGCACGACGGGTCGGGACGCCGCGCCGACTGCGCGGGTACTGGAGGTACTCGATCTATCGGTGGACACGCTTCAGCAAGACCCACAGGTCCGGGGACCGCCTGACCCGCCCGACCCGCGACGCGCCCCGCGTAGGCCCGAGGGCAGCGCGGCTCGCCTCCGTTAACGGGCCATCCATGGCCGGCACCAGAGACTCCGCAGGCCAGACGGCATCCGGATCTAGCCGCCGTCCGCGTGGTCGGGGAGTCGTTCGGGCCGATTTGCTGTGGTGCGCCATCAGGGACTCGAACCCCGAACCCGCTGATTAAGAGTCAGCTGCTCTGCCAATTGAGCTAATGGCGCAACGACGCACCACGGTACCAACTACCGTCGGCGCCGATGAAATCGTCGACCCGACGCCAGCGGGCGTCCTCCACGCGCGGCTAGAAGGTCCAGACGCGGCGTCGGGGGCGTGGGTCGAGCGGCCGGGTGGAGTCCCAGACGCGGCGCCACTCGGCGGGGCCCGGTCGTTCGGCCGAGCGGCGGGGGAGCTCGAGCGACTCGTCGGCCTCGGCGCGCAGGGCGCCGTACCAGCCCAGTTCTTCCTCGGCGGACAGCCGCACCACGGCGCGCGTCATCCGGGTACGAAGCTCGCGGAACCCCTCGCCCTCGGCCGGGTACAGCGGCCGCCCGTAACGGACGCTGATGCGTGGGCGTCCTGGTACCGGCCAGCTGCGGCCGCGGGGCATCGCGGCGTACGCGCCCCGGAGGGCGACGGGCACCACCGGCACGCCCTTCGACACGCACAGCTGGGCAGTTCCGGGTTTGAAGGCGCTCATCCGGCCGTCCTCCGAGCGCGTGCCCTCGGGGAACAGCAGCAGGTTCCAGCCGTCGTCCAGCAAATCCACGGCCAGCGAGCGCAGCCGCCGCGACCCGTGCCGCTCCACGGGGAACGCGTTGAAGAACAGCACCGTGGCTGCTGCTCGTACGCGGGCGTCGAAGAAGTAATCAGCCGCAGCACCCACGGCGAGCCGGTCGGCGAACCGCCGGGGGAGCGAGCTGACGATCAGCGGAGCGTCGAGGTGCGAGGAGTGGTTCGCGACGAACACCGCCGGTCCGCGCAGGTTCTCGAGGTACTCGACGCCTTCCACCACGGGTCGCGTCTGCGACCAGGTGACCGGCCGCAACAGCCCTCGCTGCAGCCCGCTGCGCACTGCGACGGCCGCACGCGAACGGGCCCAGCGAGTGGGGAACTCGCGCTCCTCCTCGAACTGGATCCACGGGTCGGCGGACCGCGGCACGGTGGACCGGCCGCGCCAGTCGCGCCCGTGCCGGAGCAGCCGGATCTCGTCGCGGATCCTCATCAGCGCACGTCCGCCATGACCAGCGGGGGGGCGTGCAGGTAGGAGATCGTCGGGCTGGTGCCAACGGTGTGCGACGCGATCTCCAGTGCGTCGGCCAGGGTGGAGGCGGCCTTGAAGCCCATCCGGGCCGTGGTGCGCCGGTTGCCGCCGACGAAGATCACCTCGCCCAGGTGCTCCAGCGCGTGCGCGCCCCAGTACCACATGTAGAACGGGTGGACCCCGTGGTAGGCGTAGCTCTTGCGGTAGAGCTGGATGTACCACGGGTCGGTCGCGAACTGCTCCTCGTACTTGGTCTCGAGGACGGCCGGGTCGGTGCTCTGGGTGAGCACCTCGTCGAAGAAGTCGATGTAGCTCGGGTGGTGCACGGGGTGGAACTCGCCCGGCACCGGGTGATAGAAGATCGCGGTCCCGCCCGGCCGGACGAGGGGCCGGTTGCGGTACAGGTTGAAGAAGTAGCCGAGTCCGAGCGACATCACCAGGATCGGGTTCATGATCGAGTTGACGTTGTACGGGCAGATGTAGGGCAGCCCGAAGATCGCGACGTCGGACTGACCCTGTACCTCGGTCAGCTGCTGGCGGTGCACGTTGGCGATCGTCTGCGGGTGTACGGCACTGGGAGTGCCCGCGTTCACGGCCGTCACACCGTACGGGGCGTTGGTGGCCTGCCAGAGGCGGCGGCGCGTCTTCGCCGGCAGCAGCTCGTTGGCCCGCTTCACCGCGAGATAGCGGCCCTGGTCGGCCAGGTTCCACTCCCACTCGCGCTTGTTCAGGAATCCGGTCGAGGCCGGGAACGTGTCGTTGTTGAGCGTGGCCTCGATCTGGAACACCGTGACGTGGTCGCCGATCAGGTCCCTCATCCGCTCGTACGAGTGGTGCATGGCCGAGTTCGGCGGGTCGTTGAACGAGCGCGAGTGCCGCAGCGTGTGCACGTTGTGGTGGTGGCGCAGGCTGCGGTAGCTGGCCAGCCCCACCGACACCGACTTCGGTCCGCCGCTCATCGCCGTCAGCGTGATGTTGACGTAGACGACGAGGTCGCTCTCCATCGCACGGCGGTTGAGCTCGACGACCTCGCCCTGGTCGGTCGTGCCCAGGTCGAGCAGGTTCGCCGAGTCTTCTGCGTCGTGGTTGCGCAGGTGGTCGGGGAAGAAGGACCGGAAGACGCGTTCGCCGACGATCCGCTTGAGCTCAGCCGGCGTCATCCGCCGGTGCAGGGAGTTGCCGGCGATCAGCTCGACGTCGTCGACGCCCTTGGCCGCGGCGAGCTCGAGGACGTGCTCGAGCACCCGCTGCCGGATGTCGGGGGTCTGCATCGGCGGCAGCGGCAACGAGATGTCGTCGAAGACGACGGTCAGCCGCATGCCGGGCTTGAGCAGCTTCGGCAGTGGCTCGATGCCCACCGGGTTGAGCAGCGCATGCTCGATCGCGGTATCGACGTTGCGGACGCCGGGCAGCGAGTCCGGCGGGTACACGACCTTGCAGCCGAGCGGGAGGCGCTCGAGGCGGAAGCCCTCGCCCTGGTGGACGAGGAGCGGCGGTGTCCGCTCGTCGACCTCGAGGACGAATCCGGGTCTGCTCACTGGTCCACCTCCTGCGCTGCTCTCACTCGCGGTTCGGGTCGAAGGCGATCTTGATGCTGCCCAACCGGCCGGCGTCGACCGCATGGCCGATCGCCTCGCGCCACCGCCGCAGCGGGTAGGCCGGCTCGACCCAGTCCTCGAGCGGTGCCGTCGCCGCCAGCTCGATCGCCCTGGCGAAGTCGGGCCGACCTCCGTCCGGACCTCCAGCGTCGGACGCGTACGCCCCGACGAGGCTGAGCTCGCGGTACCAGACCGGCGTCAGGTCGACGTGGCCCGACGGCATGCCGGACATGACGACCGTGCCCCCGGCCCGGACCAGGCGCA
>JBOGDU010000220.1:0-6977 GCA_050743145.1 Jiangellaceae bacterium
CGGCCAGGCAGCGCCGGCTCCAGACGATGACGCCGGGGTCGCGCCGGCGCAGGCGGCCCATCCCGCTCGCACCGGCAGCATCGCGGCGGCGCAGGCGGCCCATCCTGCTCGCACCGGAAGCATCCCGGCGGCCCTTCGGGGTGGATGGGTGCCCGAGGTGCCACCGGGCCTGATGTCCGACGGCGAGAACCTGGCGGCGGTGGTCGACACCCGCCTCTGGCCAGCGACGGCACAGGACGATCCGCCGGACCGAGCCTCGGCGAGGGCGGAGGAGGCCGTGTCCAGCCGAGCTGTGTCACCCGGAGGCCCTGCGGGCTCGGCCGTCCTCGACCGCATGCCGCTGCCGCTGAGGGCCGCGGCCGAAGCGCTGACCACCGTCCGCTCCGGTCGAGTGGGCCTCGAGCGCGGGCATGCGGTCGTCGTCGTGCTCGTCCTCCTGCTCGGGCTGGCGGTCGCCGCCCTGCTCCTGGGCGTCGGACGCCCCCGTGTCGTACCGGTCGACCCGGGCGTGTCGGCGACGGTCCTGGCCACCGGGACGCCGGCGTCGGGTGTACCGGGCGACCCACCCGGCGATGGGGCGGTGGCGCCGGCGCCCGCCGAATTGGTCGTCCACGTCGCCGGCCGGGTGGGCGCGCCGGGTGTCGTTCGACTCCCGCCCGGCTCGCGGGTGCTCGACGCGGTCGAGGCGGCCGGCGGCGCAGACGACGGTGTCGACCTGTCCGGACTCAACCTGGCACGGTTGGTCGCCGACGGTGAGCAGGTGCTCGTCGGCGTCACGCCGCCGCCCGGCGCCGGCCCTGTCGGCCCGCCTGGTGCTCCATCTCCTCCGGCCGGCAGCCCGGTCAACCTCAACAGCGCGACCGCCGATCAGCTCGACACCCTGCCGGGCATCGGACCCACGCTCGCCGGGCGGATTCTCGACTGGCGCGAGCAGCACGGGCGCTTCAGCTCCGTCGAGGAGCTCCAGGAGGTCTCCGGCATCGGGCCCAGGACCTTCGCCGAGCTCGCACCCCTGGTCACGGTGTGACCAGCGACGCCGGCTCGCGCACCGCGACGCCGGGCAGATCTGCCCTCGCCGCTGTCGATGCGGCGGCTGCGACCAGGGCTGACCTCCGCCTGGTTCCTGCGGCGGCCGGCACGTGGGGCGGGGTCCTCGCCGGCGTCTCGGCCGGAGGAGTGGTGCTGGTCTGGATCGTCTTCGCCACGATCGTGGGTGCGCTTGTCGTCATCCGCCGGATCGCGCGCCGCCCGGCGCGGTTGGCCGTCCTCGTCGCCCTCGTGTGCCTGGTCGCCGGCGCGGCAGCCGGCTGGGCGCGCGCGGCGAGCGTCCGGGCCGGTCCGATCGACGACCTGGCAGCTGCCGGAGCCGTCGTGACCGTGGCAGGTGTGCTGACCACCGATCCGAGCGTGCGGACGGCCGGCACCGGTCCGCGCCGTTCGGCCCATGTCGTCGGGCGGCTGCGGGTCGAGGAGGTGTCTGGACGCGGAACGCGCACGGAGGTTCGGACGCCCGTGCTGCTCCTGGCGACCGACCTCGCCTGGGCTGAGCTCCGTCCCGGCCAGCGCGTCGTCGTGGTGGGGCGGCTCGGTCCGGCGGAGGGTTGGGGCGCGGTCGCTGGCGTGCTCCGGGTGCGCGACCCGCCGAATCCCGAGGGACCGCCGGGCTGGGCCAGTAGAGTCACCGAGCCGCTGAGATCTGGCCTTCGCGAGGCGGTCTCGGGTCTGCAGGAGGGGCCGCGCGGGCTCGTCCCGGCGCTCGTCGTCGGCGACGAGAGCCTGATGGCGGCCCACGTGCGCGACGACATGCGGGCCAGCGGCCTGCTGCACCTCAACGCGGTGTCGGGCACCAACGTGACGATCGTGCTCGTCGCCGTGCTCGGTGTGGCCCGGTGGGTCGGGGTCCGCGGCTACGGGCTGCCGGCGCTCGGGGTCGTGGCTGTGGCGGGCTTCGTACTCCTCGCCAGACCCGAGCCCAGCGTCGTCCGGGCGGCGGTCATGGGGCTCGTCGCACTGATCGGTCTCACCGTGGCCGGCCGGCGACGCGGCGTTCGCGCCCTGGCGGCGGCCGTCCTGGGGCTCCTGCTCGTCGATCCCTGGCTCGGCACCGAGGCAGGTTTCGCGCTGTCCGTCCTCGCGACCGGCGGGATTCTTCTCCTGGCGCCCGCGTGGCGCGACGCCATGCCCTGGGTGCCCCGTCCCCTGGCCGAGGTCGTCGCCGTGCCGCTCGCGGCACAGGTCGCGTGCGCTCCTGTCGTCGTCGCGCTGGCCGGACAGGCGAGCGTCGCGTCGATCCCGGCGAACATCCTGGTGGCGCCGGCCGTCGCGCCGGCAACAGTGCTGGGCGCGGCGGCCGCCGTCGTGTCGACCGTGTCACCTTCCGTGGCGGTGGTGCTCGGATGGCTCGCGGGTTTGCCCGCTGCGTGGATCGTCCAGGTCGCCAGGCATGGCGCCGACCTCCCCGGCGCCGTGGTCGGCTGGCCTGCGGGACCGGCAGGGGTACTGCTGGCTGCGGTTCTCGCGGTGGCCGCGGCGTTGATCCTTCCCGGGCTGCTGAGGCGACCCTTGACCGCCACCGTCGCGGGCGTCGTGCTCCTGGTGGCCCTGGTCCGGGCGCCGACACCCGGCTGGCCTCCGTCGCACTGGCTCGTCGTCGCGTGCGACGTTGGCCAGGGAGACGCGCTGGTCCTCCGCGCCGGCGACGAGTCCGCGGTGGTGGTCGACGCCGGTCCCGAGCCGCGCGCCGTGGATCGCTGCCTCGACTCGCTCGGTGTCGAGCACGTGCCGCTACTCGTCCTGACCCATTTCCATGCCGATCACGTCGACGGCGTGCCCGGCGTCCTGGACGGTCGGCGGATCGGCCGGGTGCTTGTCTCGCCGCTCGACGACCCCCGCGAACAGGCCGCCGACGTGGCCGGCTGGCTGTCCGAGGCACGCATCCCCGCCACGGTGGCACGGGCCGGAGAGCAGGTCGCCGTCGGTGACGCCGTGCGGCTTCGGATCCTCTGGCCGCGGCGGATCATCGCCGACGGCTCGATGGCGAACAACGCCAGCATCGTCCTCGAGGCCGACGTCGACGGCGTCACGGTCCTGCTGGCCGGCGACATCGAGCCCGAGGCCCAGCGGGCCCTGCTCGTCGCTGAACCGGGGCTCCGTGCCCACGTGCTCAAGGTTCCGCACCACGGGTCGGGGCATCAGGATGCCGAACTGCTCACGCGCCTCGGGGCCGAGCTTGCCTTGGTGAGCGCCGGAGCCGACAACACCTACGGCCATCCTGCCCCCGAGACGATCGACCTGCTGGAGGGCTCCGGCGTCGACGTCCGGCGGACCGACGTCGACGGGTCGATCGCCGTGGTCATGACCGGTGGCGGCCTGGGTGTCGTCACCGGTGGCCCGCGGGTCGTGCCGCCCTGACGGGGTGTCGGCGGCACATGCCATCCTGGTCCGCGATGCCAGCCCAGAGCACCATCGATGCCCCGGTCACGCTCGTCGTCGGCCCGGAGACTCTGCTCGCCGAGCGCGCGGTCGCCGGTGTCGTCGCCGCCGCCCGAGCTGCCGACGACGAGGCCGACGTCTCCGAGGTGGCCGGTGCCGATCTGACCGCGGCGGCCCTGGCCGAGCATGTGAGCCCGTCGCTGTTCGCGACCCGCCGGGTCCTCGTCGTCCGTGGTGTCCAGGACGTCGCCGACCCGACCGCCCAGGCATTGGCGGCCTACGCGGCGCGGCCGGCCGACGACGTCCACGTCGTGCTGGTCCACCCGGGTGGCGCGAAGGGCAAGCGCCTGCTTGACGACCTGCGGGCGTCGGGAGCACACGAGGTCGGCTGCGAGCGGGTCACGCGCCCGGACGACCAGGTCGAGTTCGTGCGCTCGGAGGTCGCCGCTGCGGGCGGGCGGATCGACCAGGGCGCCGCACGACGGCTGGTCGAGGCGGTCGGCGGCGACCTTCGTGGGCTGGCGTCCGCAGCCGCCCAACTCGCGGCCGACGCCGAGGGGCGCGTCGTCGACACCGCCGTCGTCGCGACCTACTTCGAAGGCCGGGCCGAGGTGAAGGGATGGGTGGTCGCCGACCGGGCCGTCGAGGGCCGCACCGCCGACGCGCTCGAGCAGCTGCGTTGGGCGCTCGAGACCGGTACGGATCCGGTGCTTGTCACGGCGGCTCTGGCGACGGCCGTGCGCTCGCTGGCCCGGCTCGCGGGTGCTCCGCGCGGCGTACGCGACGCCGACCTCGCCCGCGACCTCGGCGTACCGCCGTGGAAGGTCCGCATCCTGCGCGGCCAACTGCGTGGCTGGACCCCCTCGGGCCTCGTGCGCGCGATCCGCGCCGTGGCCGCAGCCGACCTACGGGTCAAAGGCGGCGGAAACGACGCGACGCTGGCTCTCACGACCGCCGTTGTCGAGATCGGCGCTGCTAGGGCGGCAGCCTGACGGCAACCATGGCGGCGCCGCCCGCGCGGTCACACCTGTCGGGAACGACGAACGGCGCCGCCCCCGTGAGAGGACGGCGCCGTCGGGCGTGGTGCTGCTGCTCAGAGTGCGGCTGCGCGCTTGGCGATCGCCGACTTCCGGTTGGCTGCCTGGTTCTTGTGGATCACGCCCTTGGAGGCGGCCTTGTCGAGCTTGCGCGATGCCTCGCGGGCCAGAGCGGTGGCCTGCTCGGTGTCGCCCGCCTCGGCAGCCGTGCTGAACCGGCGCGTCGCGGTCTTCAGAGACGACTTGACCGCCTTGTTGCGCAGCCGCGCCTTCTCGTTGGTGAGGATGCGCTTCTTCTGGGACTTGATGTTCGCCACTCAGTGCCTCGTCTGTAGCCGTGATGTGATTCGGGGGCTCCGGTCCACGGTGACGGCCGCCGGCATGTGGCGACGGCGGCCGAGATGAGGACCTGCATGCCCTGACTGCCTTGACCGACGGGTGGGCACGCGACCCCACAGGTTACCAGCGCCGCCAGCACGTGACCAAACGACCGCGACCCGCATTCGACCTCGATGCCGAACGTCGCGCCGCGGATCTGTCGCCGTCAGCGTCCGGCAAGCGTCGCCAGCCGGCGTGCCTGGGCCTGGGCGTCCCGGGCGACCTCGGCCGGGTCGGCGGTCGTGGTCCGGCCGTCCTCGACCACCACTGCGCCGTCGACGAGGAGCAGTGTCAGTGGCGGCGGCGCACCCAGGACCAGCGCGGCGACCGGGTCCTCGATCGAGGAGTGTTCTGGACCGTCCACGCGCCAGAGCGCGATGTCCGCGAGCTTGCCGACCTCGATCGAGCCGATCTCGTTCTCCCGACCGAGCAGGTGCGCCCCACCCATGGTCGCGAGGTGCAAGGCCTGCCGGACGGTGAGCGCCGCTGGGCCCTGGCGGGCGCGGGCGAAGAGCAAGGCGGCACGCATCTCGGCGCCGAGAGACCCGTTCTCGTTCGACGCAGTGCCGTCGACGCCGAGCCCCACCGGGATCCCTGCCGCCAGCATCTCGGGCAGGCGGGCGATCCCGGCCCCGAGCCTGGCGTTGGACGACGGGCAGTGCGCCACTCCGGTGCCCGTCGCCGCGAACCGCGCGATGTCGGCGTCGCCGAGATGCACGCAATGGGCCATCCATACGTCGGCACCCATCCAGCCAACGCTGTCGAGGTAGTCGGTGGGGCCCATGCCGAACAGGTCACCGCAGTACTTCTCCTCCTCGACCGTCTCGGAGCCGTGCGTGTGCAGTCGGACCTCCAGCCGGCGAGCGAGTTCGGCGGCCTCGCGGAGCAGGTCGGTCGACACGCTGAACGGCGAGCACGGCGCGACCCCGATCCGGAGCATGGATCCGGGCGAAGGGTCGTGATGGGTCCGGACGGCATGCTCGGTCGCCTCGAGGATGTCGGTGATGCTCTCGACCGCGAAGTCCGGAGGCAGGCCGCCGTCGGACGTACCGCGGTCCATCGAGCCCCGGGTGGCGTGGAAGCGCAGCCCGAGCTCGCGCGCGGCCCGGATCTCGGCTCCCAGCAGGTCACCGGAACCACGCGGGAAGACGTAGTGGTGGTCGGCAGCCGTCGTGCATCCCGACGTCAGCAACGAGGTGATCGATCCCCGCGCGGCGGCGTAGACGACGTCCTCGTCGATACGGGCCCAGATTGGGTAGAGCCCGACCAGCCACTCGAACAGCGTGCCGTCCTGGACCAGGCCGCGGGTGACCCACTGGTAGAAGTGGTGGTGGGTGTTGACCAGGCCGGGCGTGACCAGCTGCCCCGAGCCGTCGATGTACCGCGTCGGTCCGTCGTCGTCATACGCAGGCGCCGAGCCGGCGCCCACCGCGACGATCGCGTTGCCCTCGACGACGACGTGTCCGGACGGGATCTCGGTGCCGACGCCATCCACGGTCGCGATGGCCGCGTTCTCGATCACGACCCGCTGCGTCATGCGGTCACTGTGCCACGACGCGCTCACTAGGGTGATTCGCAACGGCACGACGCTGGAGGCATCGCATGACGGCGTTCGACGGGCTCGGGCTGGACGGCTTCAACGCCCTGCCCGACGACCGCGCCGAGGAGGCGCTGTTGGCCTGCTGTGCGTCGCCGGCATGGGTGCGAGCGGTTGGCGGACACAGGCCGTACCGCGACGCCGGCCGTCTGTTCGCCGCAGCCGACGCCGCCCTCGCACGGATGAGCGATAACGACCTCGACGACGCCCTGGCTGGACACCCGCGGATCGGTGACCGTCCAGACGGCGAGTGGTCGCGCCGCGAACAGGCCGGCGTCCACGACGCCGATGCGGCGACGCGGCACCGGCTCGCGGAGGCGAACCGCGCCTACGAGGACCGCTTCGGCCATGTCTACCTGGTCTGCGCGACCGGGAAGAGCGCGGAGGAACTGCTGGCGATCCTTGCAGGCCGCGTCGGCAACGACCCGCCGTCAGAGCGGGCGACCGTCCGGGCCGAACTGGGGAAGATCAACCGCATCCGCCTGCAGAAGCTGCTCGGGGATGCCCGGACGGAGGGCGAGCCGTGAGCACCG